>JAAHGS010000179.1 GCA_010692645.1 Symploca sp. SIO2E9 | reverse complement strand
GGGAGAGGGGGAGAGGGGGAGATGGGGAGATGGGGAGATGGGGAGAGGGGGAGATGGGGAGATGGGGAGATGGGGAGATGGGGAGATGGGGAGATGGGGAGAGGGGGAGAGGGGGAGATGGGGAGATGGGGAGATGATTTTGATTAACTATTAGTCTGCTAAACTCCTGACTCCTAACTGCTACTACTATCCTACTTAAAATCGACGCCAAAGATTTAGCAGGGTAGGCGGCAAATGCTTTTGCAGTTGCTGTTTCAGAGCCTTCTGGCGCTGTTGTCTTATCGCCACACGCCGATTGCGCTCAATTGACTTTTCTAGTGCCTTCACCCAAGAATCCGATATATCCTTGGCTCTAGCAGTTTCCAGAATGAGAGCTAATTCATCTAATTGAGCACTTTTAACTTTCTGGAGATTGAGAATCTGAGCATCACTGATATCTTGCTCAAAACAGGGGGGTAAATCCGCACCAATAGCTCGAAAAGCTAGAATTGTGCGAATGCACTTCTCACAGCGACAACAGTTACGGTCTTTTTCTGAACCTTGCCAGCATACTCTCAAGTTTTGCAAAGCTTCTGACCATTTAGCAATTAGCTCAATTTTCTCTAAGCGAGTAAAAGCCGCGCCATCATGAACACTTTGAAAAGTCTTACTAGAGAGTAACCCATCTGTAATCGGATTTGTCCCCCAGGGTAATTTCAGGGATTGATAGGGTAAAAAACTGCCAATTAGTCCAGTGCTATAGCTCTTTTGTAATAACATCAGACAAGAAGCCGTAGCTGTGCCGTGAGCATCCTCCCAATCTTGACCAAATTCCCGGTAGTTAGTCGCCATGGGAATAAACTTCACTCCCAAACTAGCCACCATGTTCTGAGATTTTGCTGCTGCCCGCACAAACACCTCCTCTTCTGCTAGGGGAATATCAAATCCATGAACCATCAGGCAGGCTTTGAGTGGGCGCTGTAGTCTGCCACAAAGCCCTTGGTGGTGGCGCAACAAAGTAAAGCAACTATCAACTCCCCCAGAAAAAGCAGCAATTGCTTGATTAGGAGGTTCAGCAGGCGAGAGCTCTCGCTCAACCTCAGCAGTAATCTCCACCTTATGGTATTTCTCAGGACGCCAGCAAGCCCAAGCTGCTTGAAACTCTGCTAAATTTTGCAACAGTGAAGGCGAGACTTCACCATGCACCACAGTAGGGGCACCTCTACTCATTACTAACAAAATAGTAGCAACAACAAAAGGATCACAACTGTGAGTAATCAGGGAACCATACTCAGCAGGCAAACGATACCATAGATGCTTTGCCGGTTCCTCAGGCAGTTCGATTTTAGCACTGACAGTAATTAAACCATTAGCTTCAACTGTTTCTTCTCGCCAGATATGAGTTATAGGCATTGTACTTATTCCAATTAATATTTTGATTCATGGTTCATGGTTGATGGCAACTAAGTACCTGGACAAAAATAAAGGTTACTGGTTGAGACAGGGTGTAGGGTTTGGGGTTTAGGGTGTAAGGGAACTCCGGGCAATTTCATAATTGTTTACACAGTTGCTTTCATTTATGTACAACTACTTACTATAGCCAGCCTCAATAAAATGATTTAATTCTTCTATTCCTCACCTTAAGCATTATCTTAATAAATCAAATCAACCAGCTCTATAAGCAACCAACAATCAACTACAAATTCTCTTTCGACCAAAGCATAAGTCCTAGTAAAGCTTTAATACCGGAGACTCCAACAATTGAATCTTTTGAGGATTGCACGGGCAGATTAGGAGTAGGTAGCAACTCATTCAAAACTTCTGGGTTGAAAAGGTGTTCTATCTTTTCTCGGTATGGTTCTGCTTGTTGCCTTATCCCTTGCCAGCCGGCGTTATTAATGTCATAAATTCGGTAATAGTATCGGCGTTCATATCCTAACCTCTGCTGTCGCTTTCGCCAACGACGCTGTAAATTAAATAGACGGGCAAGTTGCTGACGGCTTTTCGTCGGCAGCAGTGGTTCAATATTGAAGCTATTTCGGTCTAGAGGTAACTTTGCTAACTGGGGAAACCTAGTACAAACTAATTCAATTTGAGCTTTACGTTTAGCGATTGTTTCCTCTGGCAAGGCTGCTGTAATTGCCAATAACTGGCGATCCAGAATTGGTATAATCGGCCAAGAGCCAAAACAAAGTTGCCAGCCAGCAGAACCGACGTGAAATCTTTGTCGATGATAAATTTCAAAGTACCAGGCTTTTCTAAAATCCAGCTCTGAATAACTCTCGTAAACTGTCTTTATCTGAGCTATAGTCTTTTCGACTAATTCACCAAAGATTTCTTTACGCAATAGTTTCTCTAATAACTTGGGTGATAATCCCCAACTGTTCATCCCTTGAAAGAAGTTGTCAAAGGAAAGATTATCTGACACTGAAGCATAGGGGATTTTGCCACCTAAGACTAAATCCATTAAGTAACCATTAATCACCTTCGGGGTAAAATGATTCAGATGAGGCTCAAGCCCCCAGTTCATTACCCAATTGAAACCATTGGCAAGATGCTCGCACTTGACAAGTAAATCAGCATAGGCAGGGTACTGTTGTTCTGAAATTGCCACAATCTGATTTTCTAAGCCAAGTTGACGCACCACGCTCAGAGCACATTCAATTTCTATATCACTACGCTTGCCTAAACTCAGAGTTTTAGGTTTAATTCCTTGTCGATGGAGAAACCCAGCTAGCATGCGGGAATCTAAACCCCCAGATAGTAGCAAACCATGTTGTTTCCCAGCTGGAACTTGACGAGTTAAACTTTTATCTAAGGCTTGATCTAAGATATCGAGTTGCTCAGAAAAAGAAAGGGAATCATCAAATTTAAATTGACCTCCATCTAGTAATTTATGTTGTTGAATTTGCTGAGGATTAGTTCCAGGTTTCCAAATTAGGGCATGGGTAGCGGCGAGACGCTGGACATTTTTCCACAGGGTTTGACCTTCAAATAAGCAGTTAGTTAGCAGTATTCCCACTAGCCCCACTGGGTTAAAGGTATGGTCAAATAGAGGGTGGTGCCTAAATAATTCCGGCGTCGAAGCAATTAGGGCAATATCAGCAGTAATATAATAATATATGGGAAAAAGTCCCAGGTGGTCTGCACTTACAGTTAGACCTAAATCAGGGTGATAGGTTACTGCTGCATAAAAACCATCAAAAGCTGGTAAAACTGTAGGTGAGGATTCTTTCGAGAGTAATCTTAAAGCTTGCGAATCGAGGGGATGAGATTGATGGGATGGTATGGCATCTCCCCAAATTATCGCCGCTCCTTCACCATCAGTAACCCAACTAATAGGAGCACTTTTGCTTGCTGCCCAACTGGCGTGGAAGTTTTCTATAGTACAGGAATTAGTAATTAAACCATCAACTGGTGGTAGTAGTGGTTTAGTGTAATTAATGAATTGCGATCGACGTTCTGCATCTGGATCAACGACGACAATAAAATTAGCCATGCTAAATTAGTATATTCACTTTTACTTAAGAAGATAACATTGATGAGTTTGAACTACTTAATTCTGTTAGTGGATCTGAAGGCAATAGTTCTCCACTCTTGCCGCTGAGGATTGATAATTCTTGCACAGCCGCCTTTAATTCTCGTGCATCTTTAACGAACTTACAGCTTACAATTTGGTTACTCCAGGTTTCATAGAATGACTGATTTTTATGGTAGGCATTAGGCAAGAAGATATGAGGTATTCCCAAGATAGCGCAGATAATATGCCCATGTAAACGATTAGTAATAACTAGACGGTTCTGGAGCAATTGATAAAGACCAGCATGCATTATACTCCAGGAAAAACGATGCATTGCTGGATTATAAATATCTTTGAAATTCTCAGCATAGGGATGACAGTGTTCCCATCTCTGCCGTGATATCCACTCTAGAGGCCCGGCTAAACCTCTTTGCCAGCCTTCCCTAAGTAATAGTTTAACTATCTCATTAACACTCCCAGGCAACTTTCTGAGTTCTACCAATTTACCTAAATCTCTATAAGTCCAGTTATATGCTACCCAGTCTTGAACAACTAAATTAGGGATTTCAAGAGCAGTTGGCGAAAATTCCTGGTTTATTTCCCTGTCTTGTCTGCAAAGATAGAGTATAGTTCGCTTGGGGTTAAACTTGAGTGAGGGCAGTGGCATATTAACCAGATGAAACACGATATCAGGTGAGTTTATGACCCGACAGTTGTAAAAATATTTGAGTGCAAATTCATAACTGCGATTGTCCCGAGTAAACAAAGTCAAATTAGGATGAGCATTAAAAATTGCTGCCGCTTTGCTTAGTGTTTTTAGCTGGGAAAAATAAATACATTGAGGCAAAATAATAATTGGTCGATCACGGTACTTGGCAATTATTCTTTCTTTGAAGTCTTGAATTTGAGGCCAAAGATCTCCTAAATTACCACCTCCTGGAAATATTATTGGCGCTTTGCCAACATTTTTCTCCATCTCCTGTTCAGAAAAATAATTTAAACTGGCAGTGTATTTGATTTTAGTTTTGAGGATATCTTTAAGGTAAAATATGGTAGCTAGCCAAATAACATGGTCTCCTATATTAAGATGTTGAGGATAATCTAATAAGGCACACTCCTCTAATTTCCCTATGTTACCTAGGGCTGAATGAAGAATAGCTTTGATATTTTCTGGGGTTGACAGTTCTGGTGATTCAGGAAGGTTGTGTGACATGGTGAAATCGGTAATTATTACTCAAACCCAAAGTTTATCTTGAATACTTCTTTGCAAACAATAAAATGGACTCAGCATACTGCCTAAGAAAAATTCCAATTCAAAGGCAGCAATAAGGTCAGTTTTACATTGCCATCGATACTTGATGATATGCTGTACAACTCGGCGCAAATTCCCCAGCATAGTCCTAATTAAAACCAAAGGTTTTTGCCATTTTTTGGCATTGATCATGCGCAACTGACAAGTTGCTAAGCCAATACCGCGAGCTAAAGGCAGTAAGTAACTTCTTTCTAGTCGTTGGCGCGGGATGAGGTGATGGATGTGCATTTGGGGGTTGTACCAAATCTCCCAACCAGCCCGATGCAGATGTAGTAGTACTTCATAGTCTTCACCTGCTACCATCTTTTTTCCAACCCTACCACTTAAAATAGGGCGAATTGGTATACTTTCACACCAGGCTTGTTTGCGAACTACCAAGCCTGCACCTGGCGGCAGTTTCAAGTTTTCTGGTTCAAATAAATAGGGTTGAGAACCATGCTCTCTGATCGCTAAAAAAGCTTGGATTTTGTGAAAATTTTCGGGTGGCTTAACTTCAAAATCACCATGAATTTGACCACTATAAGCCCCGATATTCTGATGTGTTTTACCAAAAGCATAAGCAACTTTTACCCAGTCAACTGCTGGCAGATTATCATCATCAAGGAAACCAATAAATTCTCCTTGAGCTTCTTTAACTGCTCGTTGTCTGGCAAAAGCTAGCCCTTGTTTTGGTTCAAAGAAGTATTTTAAGGGAACAGATTCAAACCACTCAGATTGAAAGTCTTTGACTACTTGGGCTGTATGATCGCTACTATTATTGTCAATGACGATAATTTCCCAAGCAATTGGTTGGATGTTAGCAAGGGGTAAGTCGGAGCGCGATTGCTCTATAGTATTAACTATGGCGACGCTTAGGTGCAATCGTTCCAAAATTACAGGTAACCGACTTTCTCCATTGTAAGTGGGGATAGCTACAGTGAAGTCCATGAGACTAAGTACCTGGACAAAAATAAAGTTTGCTGGTTGAGGCAGGGTGTGGGGTGTGGGGTGTAGGGTGTAAGGGAATTCCGGACGATTTCATAATTGTTTACACAGTTGCTTTTATTTATGTCCGACTACTTATTTCATAGTTAGTGAGTGTAGTTGCCTAACCAGTCCAGGAAGAACTTACCATTATAATTCCCACAATTGGGAGCTAAGTAACAATTAAACTGTTGTGCATTAAAAATGCACAACAGCAAGGCAGGAGGCAGAAGGCAGGAGGCAGAAGGCACAAGAGTTTGGGCCATTAACTAATATCAAATAAATATATGATTTAAATGCGTAACAACTTATGAATCAACTGATTGCCACAAATTCACTAACGCTGTACCTTCACTTGCTGTAGAGTACCCAATACCTAGTAAGCGAATTGTCGATAACACCAACTAACTAAAATGGTATTATCCACTATGCCTAAGAGATCAAGAGACTAACTCAATTGGGTAATCAATATTAGACTGAATTATAGCAGTCGCCACAGCTGTTAGGACACTTTCTTGTTCCCTGTTCCCTGTTCCCTTTAAATCAAAATAGGATGTCCTAAGCGACATGTCCGTTGCTATAGTATCACTTCTAAAGTTTAATGATTATTCGAGAAAGGTTTTTCAACTGGGGAGAACGCACTTATCTGATGGGCATTTTGAATGTAACGCCCGATAGTTTTAGTGATGGCGGTGACTTCAAGGAGCCAACTGCTGCCTTGGCGCAAGCTCAGCGTCTGGCAGCGGCAGGTGCAGATATTATTGATATTGGTGGTCAATCGACAAGACCTGGTGCTGAGCAAGTTAGTCTGGAAGAAGAACTCAATCGCGTGCTCGGTGTCATTGAGGCAGTACGTTCAGTATTAAATTTACCAATTTCTGTTGATACAACCCGAGCCAGCGTAGCGAAAACAGCGGTGGCAGCTGGCGCGGACATTGTCAATGACATTTCCAGCGGCACTTTTGACCCAGATATGTTGCCAGTCGTTGCCCAGTTAAGGGTTCCGATCATACTAATGCACATTCGAGGAACACCTCAAACGATGCAACAACTGACTGAGTATGAGGATCTAATTGGAGAAATCAGCGCCTTTCTCCAAAATCAAATTGCTGCTGCCGAAGCTGCTGGCATAGAGCGAGAGCGACTGATTATTGATCCAGGTATTGGCTTTGCTAAAACTGCCGAGCAAAATCTGGTAATCCTACAGCAATTGTCAGCTTTTAAGTCCCTGGGCGTCCCACTTCTAGTGGGAGTTTCCCGCAAGAGTTTTATTGGTCGCATTCTCAATCAACCTAACCCCAAAGACAGAGTTTGGGGAACTGCTGCCGCCTGCTGCGCTGCGATCGCTTCTGGTGCAGATATCCTCCGAGTACACGATCTCCCAGAAATGCGCGATGTCTGTCGTGTCACTGACGCCATCTGCCGAAGGAACATTAAACTTTAACTTAACCTATTTTGCATCTAAATTGCACTTTTTCTAATTTGAGGAAAACTCTAACGAGAAAAGTTCCTAGGCAGAAGACAGAAGATCTATCAAAATCTTTTCCCCATCTCCCCATCTCCCCATCTCCCCATCTCCCCATCTCCCCATCTCCCCCTCTCCCCATCTCCCCCTCTATCTACAAAATGCAAGTTAAATATGTAACAGCTTACTGATCCTGCGGTCTAATAGAGCCATTGCCATGACTTTGACCACTAATCGGTGATTCAGGATCTCCCAGCAAATCTGTCACTGCTTCCGACAATCTAGCTGGATCCATGAATACTACTTTCGAGTTATCACTTTCACCCAATTTTTCATTAGCCTCTACATAGCGTTGAGCAATCAGGTATTGTAAAACATCCTTACTATTCGATTGCTCCCGAAGAGCTGTGGAAATCAGCTGGAGAGATTTAACAGTTCCTTCTGCTTTAGAAATCTCTGCTTCTTTCTCACCTTCTGCCCTTTCAATGGCAGCTTGTTTTTCACTCTCAGCAATACGCTTTTTCTCCAGTGACTCCCTCACCGATTCTGGAACTTCAATCTCTTGTACCTCAACACGAACCACCTGAACTCCCCAATCAGCAGTTGCCTCAGCAACATGCTCTAGAAGGGTTCGATTCATATAGTCCATAGAAGAATAGGTTGCATCTAGTTCCATTTCACCAATTAGAGAACGCAGTCTGGTTAAGACCAAGTTCTTCATGGCATCTTCAACATCTTCAACGTTGTAGTAAGCCTTATCAAGGTCTACAATCTTCCAGAACACAACAGCGTCTATGGACACAGAAACATTATCCTTGGTAATCGCCTGTCGTGGTTTAGTATCCAAAACTCGCTCACGGGTTGACTCCTCCACTGCAATTCTGTCAATTACAGGCACGACAAAATTAAGACCAGCATCTAGTTTTCTATGCTTTTTACCCAAGCGTTCCACTAGAGCTTCGTTTCCTTGATTAATAATCCTTGCTGCACCAACAGTGTAGCCAACAGCTACTAAAACCATAGGGACAAGGATAGAAAGGATGGGATCCATAGTTAGTCTTCTCCAGCTAAGAGGTTATTTAAATGCTCCACTTGTGAGGCTGCTCGTGCAGAAGAGGCTTCCCAATCCCATTGTAGAGAGAGGGGAGCCTGCATTCTTAGTTTACCGATACCGCCGCCTCTAAATGAGACCTCACCCCAAGCGACAGCTGCAAAACCCATTTTTAAGCGCCTACAATAGTCTTAGTCATAGTCATATTGTATGGTCAAACCTCTAACCAGTAGCCCTCTCTTCATGGCGGCTGCTTTCTTAATGTTTTTAGCCTTGATTTTGCGAGTTAATAAACAACCAACTATGACACCTGCTCCTCAATTGCTAAGTGAACCCTTTTTGCAACTGCCCACAGAAACTTCAGTGCGAGTTGTTTGGTTTACTGAATTTATCGGTACTAGCCATACTGTCGCTTACGGCAAAAGACTCTCTAGCACTGTAACCGCTACCACCACTAAACTCAGTCGCACTCGCGAAGACCAAAAATCGCGAGTAGGAGATCAAATAGAGGATGCCCAAATCTACCAACAACCAACCAGGCGCGATATCTGGCGTCATGAGGTAGAAGTCACAGGCTTAAGTCCTGGTAACACCTTGCCTTATCGGGTGACTAGTGTGCGCGAAGATGGGCAGCAAGTAAGTAGCAAAGAGTTTAGCCTAGCTCCCAAACCAAAACCTCAGACCCCCTTAACAATTCTACTAACATCTGACCACCAATTAATGCCGATGACGGCGGCAAATCTCCAGAAGGTGTCTGAAACGGTAGGGAAAGTTGATGCCATTTTCCACGCTGGTGACTTGGTTAATGTTCCCGATCGCGCCTCAGAATGGTTTGATGATAATCGTGGGGGTGCCTTCTTTCCTTGTCTTCAAGGTCGAGCTCATTACCAATTGGAAAGAAACGGCACTAAAACCACTTATCACGGCGGCGAGTTAATCCAAAATGCACCCCTATTTCCAGCAACAGGCAATCACGAAGTCATGGGGCGCTTTAATATGGTTAGCAATTTGAGTGAACAATTTGGCGATGCCTTCCCACGTGCTGCAGCCGAAGGAATTTATCAAACCAAAGCTAGCCAAATCAACCCTAATAATGACCCCAAAACCCGCGCCGCTTGGATCAAAGATAATTCCTTTAATACCGATACCTACGCAGAAATTTTCACCCTACCTAATCGCCACCAAGCATCCCAGCAGAACACTCCAGGTATCGCCACAGGAAATAACTATTACGCCTTAACTTTTGGGGACGTGCGTTTAGTGGTACTATACATCACTAATATTTGGAGGACGCCCAGCCTAGGAGAAAATGCTAGGGGCAGGTATCGAGAAAGGGAAAAAGAGTTAAACAATCCTTCAGGTTGGGGATATGGTCAGCATATCTTTGAACCAATAGCCAAGGGTAGCACCCAATACCGTTGGTTGGAGGCAGAACTCAATAGTTCAGAATTCCAACAGGCAAAGTATAAAATTGTCATGTTTCACCATCCTGTTCACTCTTTAGGTGATAACATTGTCCCAGCCTACACTAACCCTGTGCAACTAACTGAGCGTGATACAAACGGCACCCTCAAAGCAGTGCGTTACGAGTATCCCCAGGAAGACGATTACATTATCCGCGATGTAATGCCCCTACTAGAGACCTCTGGTGTACAGTTAGTGTTTTATGGTCACTCCCATCTGTGGAACCGCTTTGTTAGTCCTAGTGGGATGCACTTTCTAGAATCTTCAAATGTAGGTAACACTTACGGCGCTTATATAGGCAACAAGCAACGCCCCGTACCCAAGGGTTATCAGTCAGAATATGCTGCCGTAGGTGATCCCAATGGACTAGAGCCAGTGATACCTACAATTGCACCGCTACTGGGAGCAGATAACCAGGCACTGCCATATATAGCGAGTAACGATATTGCAGTCTTTAGTATTTTAGATACTGGTACTGGTATTGTTAGCAGCTATCGCTTTGATACGCGATTGCCAGAATCAGAGGTAGTGAAATTTGATCAATTTCAACTAGTTCGAGGTAAGGATAGTTGACAATAGCAAGGCAGAAGGCAGGAGGCAGGAGGCAGAAGGCAGTCCCGATGAAAAAATTTCACCACCAATGGATGTAAGTAGATTCTTTCGGTTTTCCCTGTTCCCTGTTCCCTGTTCCCTGTTCCCTACTTAGAAGTTGAGCCATGAACCCTGCCAGCTAAGATAGAAATGGGTGTGTCAAATTGGGGATGAATCCAAACTCTAAACTCCTACATGCTGCTTGCCCAGTTTTTCCATTACTTGCAACACCTCAATTTGAAACTGCTGCGGCAAGTTGCCAAACACACCAAAATCCAGCAGTTACTAATTGGGTTTGTCCGGATAGCTGTAAAAGTCTGGATAGTCCTATGGAAGGCATTTTTAGTTATCCTCAAAGTCCTGTTCAATGGAGTAGTTCGCTTTTTCAGCTTCTTTCTACATCTCAACTGGGCAACTTTCAAGGAAGTTTTTGCTCGCGCAGCTGAGAAACGCTTGCATGGTCTTTCATCTGAAATGGCATTCCATGCGACTTTAGCACTGTTTCCAGGGCTTTTGGCAGTTTTTTCTGCCATTGGGATGTTTGAATCTTTGCAGTCAACGCTTTACCAAATGGCACGCTTGTTAGCTGAATTCGTGCCCAACGAAGTGCGGGTAATAATTAGCAACTTGCTCCAGCAAATTTTCAAGGATCAGCACGGAGGTATATTTTCTCTGAGCTTTATTGTTTCACTGTGGATTTTTTCTGGAGTTCTCAGCGCGGCAATGGCAGCTCTCGACCAAATTCATCGAATTCCTAGCTCTCAAGCTCGACCTTTTTGGAAGGCTAAGCTCGTTTCCCTAGGATTAGCAATTGGTACGCTCGTGTTATTAATTATGGCTTCGGCATTTGTATTGATTAGTGACCAAATTGTACATATGTTGGCTGCTCGCAGTTGCTTACTTGAAACCATTCCTAATTGCCCATTCGATCAATTCTGGAATTGCCTAGTTAAAGATCCAATCCGGAGCTGTCAGCTAAAGTTAGAAATGTTAGCTGTCTGGAAACAGTGGAAATGGCCGATTACTTTGGGAGTGGTTTCAACTGCCTTTGCCTTTGTATATCGCTTTGGTCCAAGCCATTGGCAAAAAGGCACACCGATTATGCCAGGAGCAGTAATTGCAGCGGGACTATGGGCTTTGATTTCTAGTATGTTTGGACTTTACGTTTCCCATTTCAGCAACTACAACTTGACCTACGGCACTATCGGTACCTTCGTGATTTTGCTGTTGTGGCTTTATCTGAGTTCTTTGGCAATGCTTATCGGAGCTCAGCTTAATGTTACTGTGGGCAAGAAAATGCAATTCCATAAGCGATCGCGTACTATAGTGAAGTACCCCAACCTGCTTCGCTGAGGTTGGGGCTTCCAACTACAACTCAACTCAAAATTGACAGACTAAATAGTGTAGTCTTGCTCCTTGTAATTATGCAAGACAGTAAATTATTCTTGATACTACTGTAGACGCTGAAAATTCGGTTGTCACTCCCAAACCTCAAGATAGGTTATCAATTGCCACTGGTTGAATAGCCTCAGCTAACTCAAAGCCAAATACCTGCGAGTAGAAGTACAACTCCCCCTCCAAAGTCCTTTTAATATTCTCAGCGCGGCGGAACCCATGCTGCTCCCCTTCATAAGCCACATAGGCTACAGGCAATCCTTTCGCCTTGAGAGCTTCCACCATCATCTCCGCTTGGTTAGGAGGCACAATCTTATCTTCGAGACCTTGGAAGAAAATTACAGGACAAGATAATTTATCGGTAAAATGAATAGGCGATCGCGCTTCGTAAATGTCTTTGCTCTCTGGGTAAGGACCTATCAACCCATCCAAGTAGCGAGACTCAAATTTATGGGTTTCCTTAGCTAAAATCTCTAAATCACTGATTCCGTAATAACTGGCACCTGCTTTAAACACATCTGTGAAAGTAAGAGCAGCTAAGGTTGTGTACCCGCCAGCAGAGCCACCGACAATAGCTAAGCGCTCACCATCTACTTTTCCTTTTTCGGCGAGGTACTTAGCGCCATTACTACAGTCGTCAACATCAACAATGCCCCAATTACCTTGGAGGCGCTGGCGATATTCTCTTCCATAACCAGTGCTGCCGCCATAGTTAACATCAAGGAAGCCAAAGCCGCGACTCGTCCAGTATTGAATTTTCAGATTAAACGTACTAGAAGTAGATGCAGTTGGTCCACCGTGACTTTTGACGATTAGTGGCGGCTTTTCCTGAGCTGGTGATGTATAGTCACTATTTTGGGGCGGGTAGAAGAAACCATAGGCCTTTAGTCCATTTTCTGTCGGAAAAGCGATCGCTTCTGGGGTTGATAGATATCGACGATCAATCTGCAATTCACTTGACCTTTTCAATACACTTATCTGTCGATTTGTCAAGTCCATCTGCACCACAGCAGTTGGTTCTGTTGCTGAGCCAGCGATAAACACAGCTTTCCCCAGCGCTACCTGTAGTGAGGAAATGCTAGTATAAGGCGTCTCAATTACTTCTAGTTGCTTCTTTTGGAGGTCAATACTAGCTAGTTTAGAAATGCCCTCTTGGCTGTATGTACAAATTAGACGATGCTCTGATTCAAAGCCATAAGTAGACATCCCGAAAACCCACTGGGGAAGTCCAAACTCGGCTGAGATTGGAAACAGTGGCTCGATTCCCTTAGTGCGCCTGCGGTATAAATTCCACCAGCCACTACGGTCAGAAATAAAGTAAAGTGTACCGTCGGGGGACCACTCCGGCTTGAAAATTGATTCCTCAACCCCACCAGCAATGCACTCAGCTTCACCCAGAGAACCATCTTCCCCGATAGGGGCAACCCAAAGTTGAGTACCATCCCAAGGCATATTCGGATGGTTCCAGCTGAGCCAGGCAAGTTGAGAGTTATCAGGATTTAAGCGCGGCGAGGAGTAGAAATCGCTGCCAGAGGCGATTACTTGCACATCTTCGCCATTATTGAGGTTGATAGTTACTAAAGTGTTAACTGGTTCATTACCCTTGTCAGTGTGGTCTTCTCGCACGCAGATAAGCCGCTGGCGCTGGGAGTCAATTACAGCATCTGCGTAACGCTGATTAGCTTCTGGTGTCAGCGGTTGCGGTTCAGAATCTGGAGTCTGCTGGTAGAGGCGTTGGTCAGCAAAATTAGAGAAATATACAGTACCATTTTTAACAATAAAAGTTCCACCGCCTAACTCGTGAACGCAGGTACGAGCGCTGAAGGAGGAAGGGGTGAAATCAGCAATTGTACCTTCTGTTGTCCGTCGCACAATTACGCTCCGCCCGGCTTCGGCAGCTCGCCCTTCTATCCAGTAGACGTTTTCCCCATCGAGGGTAATACTGCCTAATCCAATTGTGCCAGCGACGATCATCTCAGCAGTAATCGGTGATTTCCAAGAGCCGTAGGGTGCGATTTGTGGTTGTGTCATGAGCATAATTCCCTAATTATGAGCAAAAATTTGTAACTAAATACTTATCCGCTCCAAAAATGCTAACAATTGCTAACATTTTCTTCCTGCTTCACCCTGGTAGTGTCGGCACTATCCAGTCGGCAGGCTGACACGGGCAAGCTGCCCGCCATCGCCACGCCACTTGCTACATTTG
>JAAHGS010000178.1 GCA_010692645.1 Symploca sp. SIO2E9 | reverse complement strand
TCCCCGAGCCATCCCCCCATCTCCCCGAGCCATCCCCCCCTCTCCCCGAGCCATCCCCCCCTCTCCTCCTCTCCCTCTAGCCACTACACCAGTTATCATACTGCTGCGCTGAAAGCACCTCTGGATGCTCCTCAGTATATTCTTCAAAAGCAGTTTTGGGCAGCTTTTGGGCTAACTGATGGGCTGCCTCTGCTTGGAGTTCTTCAACAACATCCCAAGCAGCACTACATTCTTTAGAAGTCGAACCTTTCTGTTGGCAGATGGCACGAGCATTTTCAGTACCTTCTCGGATTTTCTGTGCCAGCATGAGAGCTTGGGGTTTTTCTAAAAAGTCGCTCTTGGTTAAAATATCGGCAATTGAAATAATACCTAGTAATCCACCCTGGATAATTGGTGCTTGACAGATGCCAGTATTGACGAATAACCGCGCTACATACTCAACTCCCAAGTCAGGGTTAGCAACTATGCAAGGCTTAGTCATAATCTCATAGACTCGCACTTGCTGGGGATCCTTCCCAAAAGCTACCACCTTGCGGACAATATCTGTCGCAGTCACAATGCCATAAGCATCTTGATCGTGAGTGCGGTTGACAATCAGGGCATTTAAGCCCTTCTCCTTCATTACCGCCACTGCCTGGGCAACCGTCGCAGCACCACGAATGGTAGCCACTTCTTTATTCATAATTTCTGCTGCTTTCACTATGATTCTATCCCTAAGGGCAACTCGCAATTTTTGCCAATTCAATTCAGAATATTGGTAGTGTTAAACTAAGCCGCTCCGTCACCGAAGCGACTCGTCTTCAAAACCGGACTTGAGACTTTCACCTCATCCGGCTCCTCAATGTAAGAACCATTGACATCAGTACCTCGTTTACCAGGGGTTAGCATCTAAATCGTCTAGCTCCTTTCTGGTGACTGTTTCGGTCTTTTGACCGTGTACAACGTCGTGGCAGTGTAAATGTAGTAGTTCCAAGTTTTCCAGCTTGTTATTACCGCTTTTTGAGCGAGGCTGTATGTGATGAACCTCCAGGATGTCCTCATCACGGAAGGTTAAACCACAGTGGGCACATTTCCCTTTTTGACGCTTGAGTAGTTTTGCCTTCTGTGCAGGCATCTCAGGGTGTTTGCCCATTCTTGAACTCCAGTAGGTGAGGTTTCCATCGAAGGGGCTGACTGTTCCTTTGACTTTGACATGTCGAACTATGGGCGTTTCGATATGCTTGAGCAATCGTATTGCTCCATCTTGGAACGTCCAGTTTGAACCTTGATGTGAACCCCAGTATTTCTTATTCACCCAAGTTTTGGATTTATTTGGGTGTCTTCTGTATCCCCATCTTTGTAATCTGTTCCAGAGTAAATGCTCCAGGTCATTGTATGTTTCCTTGCTACATACAGTGCTGAAGTAATTCGCCCACCCCCTTATTATGGGGTTGAGATGGCTGATTAAAGCCTTTTGCGGAGCTGCCTTGTGATTGTCAATAGCTTGAGCAAGGCGCTCATAATGGACTTTAACAGATTTCTTAGATGGGGTGATGATCGTCTTAAAGCCTTGCTTTGACTGATATTTCCCCACTTTATGTTGTTTTATATTGAATCCGAGAAACTCGAATCCGTCGAATGTGTGGGTGATTTTAGTCTTGCTTGGTTTTAGTTCCAGACCCATGTCTTTTAACCACTCAGAGATAATCTCTTTGCACCTTTGGACTACATCATGGTTTTTGTGGAGAATCACAAAATCGTCGGCGTAGCGTATCAGGTTCATTGCTGTCCTGTTGCTTTGTTTGCTTCCTGGCAGAGATTCGGCAAACTGTGCTATGCATCTTTCCATTCCGTGGAGGGCTATATTTGCCAATAGGGGGGAGATGACCCCTCCTTGCGGCGTACCCTCAGATGTGGCATTGAAGTGGTTGTTATCCATCACACCTGCTTTAAGCCAGGAGCGGATTAGACGCCTCATGGATGGATAAGTGTTTATTTTGTTGAGTAATGCCGTGTGGTTGATTTTGTCGAAGCATTTTGAGATGTCGGCATCCAGAACCCATTTGGGCATCTGTTTGATACTCCTAAATATTGCTCCGATAGCATCGTGACATGAGCGCCCCGGTCTGAACCCGTATGAGTTAGGTTCAAATCGTGCTTCCCATTCAGGTTCAAGAGCCTGTTTGGCAAGCGCCTGCAATGCGCGGTCGTACATGGTAGGTATACCTAGTGGGCGCTTCTCATCCCTCCCTGGTTTGGGTATCCAAACTCGAAGGGTCGGTTTTGCCTTTCGGTGGACTCGAAGGCTGTTGACAAGTTCTAGACGTTGCTTTGGGGTTAGCGATTTAACGCCGTCCACACCTGCCGTCTTCTTTCCCTTGTTATCCTGAGTCACTCTACGCACCGCAATCATTTTTGCAGTCCAGGACTTCATCAAGGTTTTCTGGAGTCGTCGAACAGCCTTAACATCACCACGTTGTGTTAGCGAAGCGGCACGAAGTGCGGCTCGATAGATTCGTTTTTGTAACTTAAACAGGCGTTTTTCTAGCTTTTGCCAGTTGACTCCTGCCCATTCCTTCATCGGGGCAAAACCCCGTGCTTTAGACTTTTCCATTACTACTTACAACCCTATCTTTCTTACATCGTGAGTCCGTCTGCATATCCGTCCCACTTAGGCAGGTCGGCGTTCGCTTCTGACTCAATCCTGTCTCTATACCCCTTGCGGCTAACTACCTACTCTGGTCATCGACCTGCCAGAGAGCAAGTATAGAGGTTACTTCGTTCCTGATAACCATTGGTTGGACTTTTAGGGCGGTACTTTCCACCGAGAAGTATTGGGGAATCAATTTAAGTGAAAACAAACCTAAATCCCTTCTTCCTTTACCTTTTGGTTGTGGCGTATCAGCCTTATTACGCCGCTTATTCCTAACGATGGTTTAGCGTACCTTCCTTTCGTACCCATGAGTCCTTGCCTGCTACTAGCACCGCTTTATTAGGCTTGCAGTGTTTCGCTTTTTGACCCCGCTTTACCTCTAGGTTTGTTATTTCCTAGCTGTAGGGGTAAGGCTTTCACTCGGATTCCACGAGGGCTGGACTTACACCAGCATGGTTGTCAAGTTGTCTAGGTTCTAGTGTTACTAGCAGCTAATCCCCCTAACCTTTATGGGCTTGGTTTCTAGCTAACGAATCGCACATTTTCCTGGTATTTAAGATTACCCAAATTTAATCATTTCTCGCCCTTCAATTTTAGGTTTTTCCCCTCTTAACAAAGGTGCGATTGCAGTCCGAATGCGTTCTGCTGAGGGCGGACATCCAGGCAAATAGATATCAACTGGCACCACTTCATGCACAGGCAGTACTTGTTTGAGTAAAGGCGGCACAATCCCTTCTCCCTGGGGCAACTGGGCATTAATATCTGCCAACTCCAGATAACAGCGGTTTAAAATTGGCTCAACCCCTCCTAGCATATTGCGCATTGATGGCACATTCGCTGTCACCGCACAATCCCCAAAGGAAACCAGGCACTTGCTACGCTCTCTAACCTTGTGGATTAATTCCAAGTTATCCTGATTAGCAACACCCCCTTCCACCAAGACCAGATCTACTCCATGAGGATACTCCTTGATATCTATTAGAGGACTGTACAGCAGTTCCACTTGCGCAGCCAAATCAAAGAGCCACTCGTCGAGGTCAAGAAAGGACATGTGACAACCGGAGCAGCCACAGAGCCACACAGTTGCTAGTTTTATCTTGTCCATTGTTTTTTCTCCCGCGCTGTGACCAGAAATTCGAGTTTTCCTCTATCTTTTTCCATTTCTGCCACGGTTGAGCCTTGGCGGAAAATTGCGCCTGTGGGGCAAGCATCGACACACTTACCGCAGGAAGTACAAGCCTCAACTTCACCCCAAGGCTGATTCAAACCCGAAATTATTTTGGAGTCAGCACCGCGCCCAGCGACATCCCAGACGTGGGCCCCTTCAATTTCGTCGCAAACTCTCACGCAGCGGGTACAGAGGATGCAGCGGTTGTGGTCAATACCAAACTGGGGATGAGAGACATCTATTTCCCTTTGGGGGAAGCGATAGGGGAAACGGGTATGATCCATGCCCACCTCTATTGCCATATCTTGGAGTTCGCAATTCCCATTTGCCACACACACCGCGCAGACGTGATTGCCTTCAGAAAACAGCATCTCCACAACCATGCGCCGATATTCTTGCAGCTGTGGGCTATGAGTTTGTACTTCCATACCCTCTGCAACCTCGGTAACGCAGGCAGGCAGTAGCTTATTAATACCAGCAATTTCTACTAGGCACAAGCGGCAGGCGCTGACAGTGGAAACTCCTTCCAGATAGCATAAGGTGGGAATACGGATGTCTGCTTCCTGCGCTGCTTTTAAGATACTCGCGCCCTCTTCAATTGCTACCGGAGCGCCGTCAATCGTCAACGTCCTGACTGACATAATTTACTCCTGTTTCTTTACTAAACTAAGCTGTTCCACATTTAACTTACATACTTTGAGCAGGCAGCGATGTCCACTCCACAAAAGATACAGTAATTTAGATTATTTAGATGAAATGTGGTTTAGCTTAGACAAATTGCCAAATCCTCATCTGGTGTTGTAATCGGTTGGAGGTTGTATTTCTGTGAAAGCAACTTGAACACATTGGGCGAGATAAAAGCTGGCAGCGTCGGGCCCAAACGGATATCCTTAATCCCTAGATAAAGCAGTGTCAGGAGAACAGCGACTGCCTTTTGTTCGTACCAGGACAGAATCATGGATAAGGGCAATTGATTTACATCTATCTCGAAGGCTTGTGCTAATCCCAGAGCAATTTGAATGGCTGAATAGGCATCATTGCACTGACCCACATCCATCAGTCGGGGAATGCTGCCAATCTCTCCTAGTTGTTTGTCAAAGAAACGGAATTTGCCGCAAGCAAGGGTCAGCACTACGCAATCTTCGGGAACCTTTTCCACAAATTCGGTGTAGTAGTTGCGGTCAGGTTTAGCACCGTCGCAGCCTCCGACTAGGAAGAAGTGCCGAATTTTCCCTTGTTTGACGGCTTCAATTACTTGGTCGGCAACATTGAGCACTGCCTTGCGAGCAAACCCGGTTTTTACTTGGCGCGGTGGTTCATTTGCAGTAAATCCTGGTAACTCCAAAGCTTTTTCAATTACAGGGGTGAATTCAAAAGTATCGCCTTCGGTATAGGAAACAGAGGTAATGCCTGGATACCCCACAGGTCCAAGGCTGAAGAGTTTGTCTTCGTAATTATCGTGGGGCGGCATGAGGCAGTTGGTGGTAATTACTATTGCGCCTGGGAATTTAGAAAAATCCTTGGTCTGATTCTGCCAAGCGGTGCCGTAGTGACCGTATAAATGGGGGTATTTTTGTTTTAAGAGGGGGTAGCCGTGGGCGGGTAAGAGTTCTCCGTGAGTATAAACAGTAATGCCTTGATTAGCAGTCTGTTTCAGTAATTCCTCTAGTTGTTTAATATCATGTCCTGAGACCAGAATAGCTTTCCCTTTCCTGGCATTAAGGGGAACAGTTGTAGGGGTAGGATGACCATAGATACTGGTATGACCTGCATCAAGCAATTCCATTGCCCGTAGATTCATTTCTCCCACTTTCAGCGCCAGATTAACCCAGTCATCTAGGCTAAGATCTTGGTGATCGAGGGCAATTAAGGCTTCGTGGATAAAGGCATAAACTCGGTCATCTTCGTGCCCTAATTCCTGGGCGTGGAAGGTATAGGAGGCAGTCCCTTTGATTCCGTAAAGAACGGTAAGTTTGAGGGAGAAAATATCAACGTTGCTGCCTGCCTGGCTGATAAACTTGACAGAGATATTTTCACCTTGTTCGACTAAGCTTTGATTGAAGTCAGGTTCAAAGCTAGACAAATCAGACCATTCGATAGGGTAATCGCTGGCTTGCTGAACTTGGGATTTGAAATTTTCCCGCAAAGCGATCGCACGGCAAATGTACTCTGAGAAGCGTTTTTTGTGAAAGTTGACATTCGTCATCGTGGCAAAGAGCGCCTCGCAGGTAAAGACATCCACTTCCTGGGTAGAAATATCCAGCTCACGGGCTTTGAGGGCAACAGGAGCTAAACCCCGCAGGCAGTAAACTAACAAGTCTTGCACGGCGTTGACTTCGGGGCTTTTCCCGCAAGCTCCCCATTGATGGCATCCTTGCCCACTAGCAGTTTGTTCGCATTGTTCGCAAAACATCACTCACAACTCCTTTTCGATCTTTTCGGGGTACCAATACCCCATCGGAGGTTCTTAGTTAAATTAGCGCTAAATACTCGTCCCGGAAATAGCGCAGAGTACTCAGCACTGGATTAGGTGCAGATTGACCCAAACCACACAAACTGGTGGCTTTTACCATATCGCAAAGGGATTCCAGTTTTTCTAGGTCAGCCATAACTGCCTCTCTATTCAGAATTTTGGTTAATAACTCATACATCTGCACCGTTCCAGCTCGACAGGGGACACACTTACCACAGGACTCGTCCCGGCAAAACTCCATATAGAATTGAGCCACATCCACCATATTGGTGTTGGAGTCCATGACAATCATGCCGCCAGAACCCATCATCGTTCCTAACTGAATTAGCGATTCATAGCTTACAGGCGTATCCAACATTTCGGCAGGAATGCAACCACCGGAGGGCCCCCCAGTTTGCACCGCCTTCACCTCGCCATCGGGCACACCGCCGCCCATCTCTTCGACAATTTCCCGCAGACTTATGCCCATCGGCACTTCGATCAATCCAGTGTTGCGGATTTTGCCAGTGAGAGCGAAGACTTTGGTGCCTTTACTCTTTTCGGTGCCAATGTTGGCGTACCATTGGGCTCCCTGGTCAATAATGGCAACAATATTGGCGAAGGTTTCGACATTGTTAATTAGAGTCGGACCTGCCCACAAGCCTGACTCTGCAGGGTAGGGCGGGCGAGGGCGGGGAGTGCCTCGTTTACCTTCAACTGAAGCAATCAGGGCAGTTTCTTCACCACAAACAAAGGCTCCAGCACCAACGCGGATATCAATTTTAAAGTCAAAGGGGGAATCAAAAATTTGACTGCCGAGGATACCCAGTTTCTTAGCTTGCTTGATTGCTGTTTTCAGGCGTTCGATCGCTAGGGGATATTCAGCCCGGATGTAGATGTAGCCGTGGTTAGCACCGACTGCATAACCGGCAATTGCCATGCCTTCTAGAACACGATGGGGGTCACTTTCCAAGACAGAGCGGTCCATAAAGGCACCAGGATCACCCTCGTCGGCGTTGCAGATTACGTATTTCTGCTCACCGGGCATCTTGGCTACTGTACTCCACTTTAAACCAGTAGGATAACCACCACCGCCTCGTCCCCGTAAACCACTGCGGGTAATTTCCTCTACCACCTCAGTGGGACTGGTCTCATGCAAGATGCGATCGAGCTGCTGATAGCCTCCTACCGCGATATATTCCTCAATGCGCTCTGGGTTAATCTTACCGCTATTTTCCAGGACAATTGGCAGTTGACGGCTAAAAAAGGGATGGTGAGGATTTCCCAGCTTAGCCTTAGTCGTACCACCATTTAGCGCCGCAATAATCCCAGGAGCTTGCTCAGGGGTAACCTGTTCGTAGAGAGTGCTAGTGGGCTCAACTTGTACCAGTGGACCTTGACCACAAAATTTCAGGCAACCGACGCTACAGACTTCCACCTGATGCTGCTGCCCTGCATCGTTAATAGCAGACTCTAGAGCCTGTTTTAGGGCCAGTGAATTGGATGATACACACCCAGCTGCCGTGCAGCAATTAATACGAATGCTCTTTTGGCGATCAAGTTCTCTCTGGGCAATTTCGAGTAATTCATTCAAATCCATGAACTTGCCTCCTCTGGAAGCCATGCTTGCACTCTCTCCAGTACAGACTCTGGCGTCTGTTTGCCAGCCACTGAGCCATCGAAGACTACTGCTGGTGCTAGCCCACAGGCACCAATGCAGCGAGCCGTCATCAGTGACATCTGACCATCTGGTGTTGTCTCTCCCGGACTAATGTAGGTTTGCTTGGTTATTGATTCCAGCAGTGCGGCAGCACCTTTGACATAACAAGCAGTACCCAGGCATACTACACAGGTATGAACACCGCTCGGTTTGAGCGAGAATAAATGATAGAAGGTGGCAACGCCATAGACGCGGCTTAATGGCAACTTCAGCCCCCGCGCAATGAAAAGCAATACATCTTCTTCTAGGTAGCCGAAAGTTGCCTGCGCTTTGTGGAGAACTTCAATTAGGGCATCTGGACGATACTGGTTGCGCTTCATGGTCATCTCTAGTACTTTGAAGCGCTTATCACCACTTTGGTGTCCCTGTTTGGCTGTTTGTGCTTTGGGTTTTTGAAGTAGTTTGGTCTCAGCAGTAAATGATGTCATAATTGAACTCTCAATTGTCAAACAAAACTAATCTTAGAGACCGATTTCATTTAGAAATTTTTTGACTGCTGAAGGTTCATTCAATTAAAGTTAAGAGCTTTGCTTCCCTATCGTTCCCTAACATTATTGATCTTATCAGGAGCGTGCAAAGTTTCAGGATTTTCGTAACTATATTGTTACTTAATGCTTAATAAACAAGCAAACTATTGCTTAACTCAGCCAAGTAAGTTGACTAAAATCACAAAAACAAATTAAGATTGTAATGCAATGAAGACCTCTATCCTCAAGAACACCATTTTCTGTGCCATCTTTGCCCCTGTACTGGTAGCACTGGCAACTGAGCAAGCAACCGCTCAACTCCTGCCTCAACCTTGGGTTTCAGTTGGTGGGCGCGAAGGTGAAACCACTTTTTCGGCGGGAGTAAGAGCATTCAATTTAGGATTAGAATTTGGGTTGGGAACGGACGATTCTACTGGAGTTGATGGCTTAGCATTTTTTAACCTGCCATTTCTCAATCAAATTTCACCATATCTGGGATTGGGCTTTTATTCTGAGGATGAGGGGGTTGCTGTCTCAGGGGGTGTGCAGCTTAACCCAGGGAAAAATCTGGTAATCGGTGTTGGCTATCACTCAATCAGGGGATTAAATGGACAAGTGGGATTGAGGTTCTAGAAGCAGCAGACTTGAGCTGGGTTGAAGTTCATTTGGGTTAATATAGTTTGGGAACATTGCTCCTTGCCATCTTCAGTTGGTTGACGTTGAATATACTGACCATCTGCCTGTAAATCCCAGGCTTGACGGTTATCTGCCAGCATAATTCCGAGAATTTCTTGTATGTCTTTAGTAATTTCTGGATCTTCTACAGGCACTACTGCCTCTACTCGCCGGTCTAAATTACGGGTCATCCAATCAGCACTGCCAATGTAGACCTCTTCTTGACCTCCATTGTAGAAGTAAAAAATTCGCGAGTGTTCTAAATAGCGACCGACAATACTAACCACACGAATATTATCACTGATGTTTTTTAAACCAGGGCGCAGACAGCAAATTCCCCTGACAATTAAGTCGATTTGAACACCTGCTTGTGATGCTTCATAGAGTTTAGCAATAATCTGGGGATCGACTAGGGAATTCATTTTGGCAACAATACGGCCTGTCCCCTGATTACGGCAATGTTCGATTTCACGCTGTATCATGGAAATAATGCGATCGCGTAAATTAAAAGGTGCTACCAATAATTTGCGATAATTCGGTTGCCGCGAGTAACCAGTCAAAAAATTAAACAAGTCTGTTAAATCTGCGCCCAAATCTTCGCGGCAACTCAAAATCCCCAAGTCTGTGTAAAGTTTTGCCGTTTTAGGATTATAATTACCAGTACCAACGTGGACGTAGCGGCGAATTTTATCTTTTTCCCGACGCACCACCAGCACAACTTTGGTGTGAGTTTTCAGACCTGCCAAGCCGTAGACGACATGTACCCCAGCGCTTTCTAACTTGCGTGCCCAGATAATATTGTTTTGTTCATCGAAACGGGCTTTTAGTTCCACCAGTACCGCCACCTGCTTGCCATTTTCTGCCGCTGAAATCAGGGCATTGACAATTGGTGAGTCACCAGATGTCCGATACAAGGTCATTTTGATTGCCAGGACATTGGGATCGCTCGCCGCCTGGGTAATAAAACGCTGCACCGTCGCCACAAAAGATTGGTAGGGGTGGTGTACCAGTAAATCCGAGGTGCGAATCACTGCAAAAAAATCTTCTACTTCTTCTTCTACAGAGTATGAGCGCAGGCTAGGGGGCATTGTGGGTACCCACACGGGGTCTTTTAGTTCTGGCAGTGGTAATTTCATAAAAGACATCAAATCCACTAGTCCCAGCAAACCCTCTACCTCATAGACATCGCACTCAGTAATTACCAACTCCTGCATCAGAGTCCGTCGTACCGTCTCCGGCATCGTGACTTGAATTTCCATCCTTACTGCCGAACCACCCATGCGTCGTTTGCGTAGTTCCTGTTCAATCGCTAAGAGTAGATCGTCAGCTTCATCTTCCTCTACTGCCAAATCAGCATTGCGAGTAATTCTAAAGGGATAATACTCCTGAATATTCATCCCCGGAAACAGAGTCTGCAAATTATGACCAATTACCTGCTCTAGGGGAACACCAGTCCAAATCGCGCCTTTGCCATTGTGCTGCTGCCGTAACTCTTCGGGGAGAAGAGCAAATCTAGGAAAAACTTTTGGTACTTTAACCCGAGCAAATTCTTCTTGGCAAGTTTCCGGGTCTCTCACCACTACGGCAAGATTCAGACTAAGGTTAGAAATGTAGGGAAAGGGATGGCTTTTGTCAAAAGCTAAGGGAGTCAGGACAGGAAAAATTTGCTTTTCAAAGTAGTTTTGCAGGTAAGCTCGCTGTTCCTGATTTAAATCCACGTAGTCGAGAATATAGATACCCTCTTGTACTAGCTGGGGTCGTAAGAGCTTTTCAAAATGTTGAGCCTGTTGGCTAGCCATTGGCAACAAGCGCTGCCTAATCGCCTCTAATTGTTCACTAGGTGTGCGCCCATCTCCTGTCAGCTGACTCACTCCCGCCTCCACCTGCTGTTTCAAACCAGCAACCCTTACCATGAAGAATTCATCTAGGTTTGAGCTGAAGATTGCCATAAACTTGAGGCGTTCTAATAGAGGTGTTCGAGAGTCAGTAGCTTCATGCAATACCCGGCGGTTAAACTCCAACCAGCTGAGTTCCCGGTTAATGTAGTACTGTGGGTCGCTCAAATTAATTTCGGCAGTGTTTTTCTTAGACTTGGGCATAATCTTTATGGAAACCCCGCACTATTGGCACTCTTGCTCAGCTTTGAGAGCATCTTAGTTTAAATCCTACCCTTAAACAGACCTAGGATTAAAAGACCTCATCCTCTCTTGCCTCCCACCATTTGCCCAAATTCATCAAGTCTATATGTAGTGCTTCTATTTCTCTAGCGTAGTCTTCTGGTGAGATCGTTGCTCGGCGCTCTTTGAGTTTCTGTAAGCGCAGTTGCACTAACAACCAGGGTTTGGCAATGCCGTCTGTTGCTTCAAGGTATTGAGCTAAAATTTCACTATCCATGTCTGTTTCCAACAACCGCACACTGCTATACATTTTATCCTGAGGACAATTGTGCTTGGCACAGCCTCAGAAGCCTAAAAAAGAGAGGGGGGGGGAGGTTGATAACCCTAAGGAGATGGCTTCGGATCACTCAAATCTGATCACAGTAGTGCGGGAGCGTGAAAACCCAGCCTTTTAAGGAGGGGATCAAACGCGACTCGACGGGTTTTAACCAGGCGTGTCTAATCTGAGCGACTTTCAGTAATTGCAGATGTCAACTATACAACTTGCACCAATAACCCGAATAGTCCTAAGTTATATGGGGGGTGGGGGGATAAATCATCAACTATAGTCTGCCCCAAACGCTCTACAAAGTTAGCAAACTGGAAAAAACGATGCTCAAACAAGCGATTGCCAAGCTCAAAGAATGGTTCCCTGCACCAGAAGTTCATGCTCACTGCGACGGTCCTTGCGGCGTCTATGACCCAGCGGCGGCTCGTATCACTGCTGAGGCGGTACTCTCCATGACTAAGAAGATTCTTGAGTTGGAGGTACCTGCCCCTAATGATGCCAAGGCTATGGTAGCGTACCAAAATACCCTATCCCGATATATCCAAATCAAAGAAGAGCAAGCTCAGAAGACCAAGGAAGATATACTCATTCTCTGGACTGACTATTTCAAGCCTCCTCACTTGGAACAGTACCCAGATTTGCACGACACCTTCTGGAAAGCAGCTAAACTCTGCTCTGCCTGCAAGGTGGAAGTTAGCTTGGAGCATGCCAATGAGTTAATGGCGGCAGTTGAAACGATCCACAAGATGTTTTGGGCAACTAAGAATCGTGATATCGTCTGGTATAAAGCTAGCTAATCTTTGGAAAAAGTTCGGCGATATTACCACTACTGTGCTAACTCAACACCAGCTGCTGTGTTGGATAACTGGCAGTGTTTGAGGAACTAAAAGACAGCAGTTACTGGGAGTTACTCCTGTTGCTTTTAGGAAGGCGATGGCGCTTTCGTGTCAAGGGATTATCGATGAGCCCCTTGCTAAAACCAGGAGATGAAATCTTGGTTAATCCAGGGGCTTATCGTAACCGTCTGCCCTATCCTGGAGAGATGGTAGTAGCCAGACATCCCTACCAGACTAAGTTGCGATTGGTGAAACGAGTAGTTTTGGTGCTTGAAGACGGGTGCTGTTTCCTTAAAGGGGAGAACCTTGCAGAGAGTACCGATAGCCGCTCGTTTGGTTTGGTGGCTCCTGAGCAAATCCTCGGGAAGGTTACCAGTCGCTTTCGCTGAGAATCCCTGGTCTTAACTAGCATGGTTCTGGGGGCTATAAGCCCCCAGCTGAAACTGTGGAAGCTTCTAGAGCATGGGCTCCCAGGCTATTTTTAGGAGTTTGAATCCCTAAAAATAGTCATAAATCTAGATTCCTTATTTCTATCTTTCATGGTCAAACCACAATACCCATCACTTTAAAAGCGCATTTTAAGTCTGCTGCTGTAGCCCTCTCACCTGGCCCCATCACCCCAATAATAATTTTTCTCATTCGTTACCAAGATTCAGATTGCTTTTAAAACTAGACTTAGCAAGGCATAGCCTTAGTTCAATCAATCCTTAAGCAAACTGAAAATTTAGCTTTTTGTAAAATTTTTCTGCTTCCGCCCCTGAAATCACGATACTGGGTTAACCTAGTGGATGAGAAGAAATTCGGTTGCAACACTTGCTTCAAGTATTGATAGGTTTTCTCCCTGTAGTATTTATAGGCTGTTCTCCGAAATCTCACTCTCTACATCCCTCTGATCCTGGAGACAATCTATGTCGATTTATGTAGGCAATTTATCCTATGAGGTTACTCAAGAAGACCTCAGTGAGGTATTTGCAGAATATGGTTCGGTTAAGCGAGTGCAGCTACCGACTGACCGTGAAACTGGTCGCCCTCGCGGCTTTGGTTTTGTGGAAATGAGTACAGAAGAAGAAGAAACGGCTGCTATTGAGGCGCTTGACGGTGCTGAATGGATGGGTCGTGAAATCAAAGTCAACAAGGCAAAACCTCGGGAAGACCGGCGCTCTTCTGGTGGTGGTGGTTACAATCGGAGAAACGGCAACTACTCTTCTCGCGGTGGCGGCGGCGGCTACAGATAAGTTGTAAGGCTCAGTCGATTTATTCGGTGTAGGCTCAGGCTATTACTGCCTGAGCGTTCTTCTCCAAACCTAGTTATTGTCGATGGAGCCCAAAGCAAGCACTATATCCTGGGATATAGTGCCTGATGTTGATTTGTCCAAGCTCTCGGGTGAAAACCTGCCCCTTCAGGCTGGAGAATTTGACACTCCTCGCGAGTAGAGCAACGAGGATCCTTTCTTCACTGGGATTCTTATGAACTTGCCCTCAGAAAGCATACACCGACTGTCCGGCGGCGTTTGAAGCGATGTTTTTCGAGTTCTCGCCTTAACGACTTCCACATTTATACAAGATCTAGGATTTATGCTACCAGGGTTCCG
>JAAHGS010000177.1 GCA_010692645.1 Symploca sp. SIO2E9 | reverse complement strand
CGCCAATTCTAGCCTCAGGCATGGTGATAATACCTTCTAGCAAGGCCGCTGCGGCCAAAGCCCCAGTAGGTTCGACTACAATTTTTAGGCGTTCCCACAAGAAAAACATCTGACGTGCAATCGCTTCCTCTGACACAGCTAGCAAATCATCGACATAGTGCAGTACTAGCGGGAAAGTCAATTTACCCAGCGACGGGGTACGGGCTCCATCAGCAATTGTGTCTGGATTGTGAACAACTTGCAGCGTTTTGGTGTAGAACGATCGCCTAGCATCATCAGCTTGGGCAGGTTCTACCCCAATTACGCGACAGTCGGGTGAGTTTAGGGTATCCTTAGCTGGAGAATCTTTAGTGGCGATCGCACTCCCTGATAGTAAGCCACCGCCGCCGCAGCAAACTAACAGCAGATCTAAGTTTTCTACTTCTTCAAGTAATTCTTTAGCTGCTGTGGCTTGTCCAGCAATTATTTGGGGGTGATCATAGGGTGGAATTATAGTCAATTGGCGATTGCGGGAGAGTTCTTGTGCTAGTTCTTCTCTTTGAATTTGGGCACGATCATAGAGAATCACCTGGGCCCCATAGCCACGGGTAGCAGCTAGCTTAACCTCTGGAGCATCTTTAGGCATTACCACTGTTGTTGTGATCCCTAACAATTGTCCAGCTAGGGCAATGGCTTGTGCGTGATTACCAGAGGAAAAGGTCAGAACTCCCTGCTGCTTCTGTTGTGGGGATAGCTGTGCTAAGGCATTATAAGCACCTCTAAACTTAAAAGAACCTGTACGCTGAAAATTCTCGCATTTAAAGAAAACTCTAGCGTTTGTCAACTGATTAACAGTCCTAGAAGTCAAAACTGGTGTCCGGTGAGCAACCCCAGCCAGGCGTCTAGCAGCTGCTTCCACATCGGTATAGGTAACTGGTAAGTTGCTCAATTGTTGATCCGTTGTAACTTTTGGTAAGTATTTATAAGTAAAACCTTAACTGCTGATTAGCCAGGTGAACAGGGCTTATTTTTTACCAAGGCAGGAGGCAGAAGGCAGAATACACAAGAGTTTGGAGCATTAACTAATATCAGATAAATATATGATTTAAATGCGTAACAGCTTATATAAGCCAACATAAAACATAAAATCGAGACTTTCCCAAGCTGCAATGAGCAAATCCTCGGAAATCTTTTAAGCATTTCTACTGATTTGACCTTATCCTGTTATATGGATAGGATCAACTTTTTTACCGTCTGTGTTGTTGAGACTGAGGTTAAGAGCTAAGAGCCTAATCATGGCTGGCTCACCTTAGTTCACACATAACTGAAAAATTTGGGAAGCAACCTATGCCGCTCAATACCACATTTACTAGCTTGAGAGTTGATTAATCAGATTGTCTAATGGCATATCCGGTATCTATAGGAAAGTATCCCACAAAAATAGAAATAGTGGGGAAGCCAGTTAGCTACCTAGAGAGGTCAACGTTAACCTAAAACATGGCAGGCTAAGTTGAACTTAACCTGTTTGACCCAAATCTGCACAGTGAAGGGTCAAACAAATTTGTTAGAGCATCTATATGCAAAGTAAGGAGAAAATTTACATATGCAGCAGGTTGCAGTCAGTTCAGAGTTCGACTACACAAGTGAAACCTATAAAGACGCCTACACTCGTATCGACGCGATTGTAATTGAAGGTGAACAAGAGGCTCACGACAATTACATCAAACTGGCTGAACTGCTGCCAGATTGTCAAGAGGAGCTAATTCGTCTCTCGAAGATGGAGAAACGGCACAAGAAAGGTTTTGAATCCTGCGGTCGGAATCTGAATGTAACACCAGATCTAGATTTTGCCAAGAAGTACTTTTCCAATTTACATGAAAACTTCCAGAAGGCGGCGGAGTCTAGCAATATCGTAACTTGTTTGCTGATTCAATCGCTGATTATCGAAGCTTTTGCGATCGCAGCTTACAACATTTACATCCCAGTAGCCGATCCCTTTGCTCGAAAAATTACCGAAGGCGTCGTCAAAGACGAGTACATGCACCTTAACTTTGGCGAAGTTTGGCTCCAAGAACACTTTGAAGAGTCAAAAGCCGAACTAGAAGCAGCTAATCGGCAAAATTTACCAATTATTTGGCGTATGCTCAACGAAGTTGAAGATGATGCCAGTGTTTTGGGCATGGAAAAGGATGCTCTGGTTGAAGACTTTATGATTGCCTACGGCGAAGCCTTGGGCAATATTGGTTTTACCACCCGCGAAATCATGCGGATGTCTGCCTGTGGGCTTGCCGCTGCTTAGCGCAAATCAATCTAATTGTCAAAACTACCAGCGTAGCGCGGTGGTATAAAGGGGGTCAAAAGCTTAAGAGTTAGTTTTTAGCAAGTCCTGCGAAAAGCCCGCGCTCTACTTTGTTAGAAGTTAGCGTCGGGAGTCTGTCACGAAAGTGATCTAGCTTTACCCCCGCTTTCTTTTCTCCTCCCAGTAAGGAAGAAAATCAGTAAGCAATTAGGGCTTGATCCTCTTGCAGCAACAGCTTGAGCAAAAATACATCAGGACTTACGCACTCAGACATTGGAAATGGCTGTAATCCTCGGTTAAGAAGTTCACTATAGGCTAAAACGTTGATTTTTCGTTTTACTGCGTAAGTCCTATATATAATACTTATTTAGCGATTTTTTTAGCCGCCGCTCTCCAAGAGCGATAATTTTTTGTAATATCTTTAAGAGTCATTAACTTTTTTATTCCCGATTATCCCATTTCAGCCTGATTTACAGGTTTAACAGCGAGCAATACATGTTTGGTCTCATCGGTCACCTTACCAGTTTGGAACACGCCCAATCTGTCGCCCACAAGTTAGGCTACCAAGAATATGCCGATCAAGGGTTAGATTTTTGGTGTTCTGCGCCTCCTCTAATTGTTGATAACATTAAAGTCTCAAGCATCACCGGTCAAGAAATTGAAGGTCTGTATGTAGAATCATGCTTTCTGCCAGAGATGCTAGCCAATCGCCGCATCAAGGCGGCAATGCGCAAAATCTTGAACGCAATGGCTCATGCGCAAAAGCATGGCATCAATATCACAGCTTTAGGAGGCTTTTCTTCGATTGTCTTTGAAAACTTCAACCTGAACCAGATCAAGCAGGTGCGCAATGTTCAGCTTAAATTCGAGCAATTTACTACTGGCAACTCCCATACAGCCTATATTATTTGCCGCCAACTGGAGCAGGCTTCCCAAAAGCTAGGGATTGAACTCTCGAAGGCAACGGTTGCAGTTTGTGGAGCTACTGGCGATATCGGGAGTGCAGTCTGCCGGTGGCTTAATGCTCGCACTGATGTTGCTGATCTACTCTTGGTGGCTCGCAATCAAGAGCGATTACAATCATTGCAAGACTCCCTTGGTAGGGGCAAAATCATGGGCATGGAGGAGGCGCTACCCCTCTGTGATATCGTAGTTTGGGTTGCCAGTATGCCTAAGGGTGTAGAAATTGATGGTGCATCTTTAAAGAAACCCTGTCTGCTAATTGATGGCGGTTATCCTAAGAATATGAACACTAAGATCAAGCATCCAGGCATTTATGTTCTCAATGGCGGCATCTGTGAGCATTCCTTGGATATTGACTGGAAAATCATGAACATCGTCAACATGGACGTGCCGGCACGACAACTGTTTGCTTGCTTTGCAGAATCTATGCTGCTGGAATTTGAGAAACTTTACACTAACTTCTCTTGGGGACGCAATCAGATTACAGTGGAAAAGATGGAACAAATTGGCGAGGCATCAGTAAAACATGGGTTTAGACCACTGTTGAGCTTCTAGATTGTAATTTAGTTTTCGTCGTCCTTGACAATTTATCGGTTTAAGGTTGTAAGTTGAAGGTTGTTTGAGCCTTCAACTTTCAACCTTAAAATTTTTATCTTGTCCGGCGAGATTCTTCGCCATTATATGTGGCGTAGCCGCCTAACTACCAAAAGTATTGGCATGCTCACCAGAAAAAAAATTACGATACCACTATGCCAACCTTAGAATCAAGAACCTTTCTTCTCGACTTTGAAAAGCCCCTAGTTGATTTGGAAAAGCGAATTAACCAGATTCGTCAACTGGCGGAGGAAAACGAAGTTGATGTCTCCGATCAAATCCGCCAACTAGAGGCACGGGCAGGACAACTGCGTCAGGAAATTTTCAGTAGTTTATCTCCAGCGCAGCGACTACAATTAGCGCGTCACCCTAGGCGACCAAGTACCCTTGATTACATTCAGGCAATTAGTGACCAATGGTTTGAGCTGCATGGGGATCGCTGCGGTTATGATGACCCAGCCTTAGTTGGCGGCATGGGACGATTAGAAGGGCATCCTGTGGTTATGTTAGGTCATCAAAAGGGTAGGGATACCAAAGATAATGTCGCCCGCAACTTTGGCATGGCTTCTCCAGGAGGCTACCGCAAGGCAATGCGGCTGATGGAACATGCCAATCGCTTCGGCCTGCCGATTTTGACTTTTATCGACACTCCAGGGGCATGGGCTGGTGTCAAAGCTGAAGAGTTGGGTCAAGGAGAAGCAATTGCCTATAATCTGCGAGAAATGTTTCGGCTTGATGTACCGATTATTTGTACTGTCATTGGTGAAGGCGGTTCTGGTGGTGCCTTAGGGATTGGTGTCGGTGACAGACTCTTGATGTTGGAACATGCGGTTTATACTGTTGCTACTCCCGAAGCTTGTGCCGCAATTTTGTGGAAGGATTCTAGCAAAGCTCCGCAAGCAGCATCAGCTTTAAAAATTACCTCTTGGGATCTTCAAGAGTTAGGAATTGTTGACCAAATTTTGACCGAACCATTGGGCGGTGCTCATTCTGAACCCCTAGCGGCAGCATCTATCCTCAAACAGGCTCTAGTGCAAAACTTAGAAATGCTGACTCAGATGAACCCAGGCGAGCGTCGGGAGTTGCGTTATCAAAAGTTCCGTAGTATTGGCGTATTTACCGAACTTTCTGACTAAAAAAACATGCATGTTTCTAAAAGCTGCTGTTATTAAGAAAAATCACAATTCCAGGTGCATTAACCAGTAACCAGATAGTTCATAACCCTTTAGAAAACCTAGTCTCGGGCAAACTACAGGCTTATTTGCAGTCATCTTGCCCGAGACTATCTACTTTTGACAGGTTCAACTTTTGCTCTTTCCTCAGTGATATAATTTTTATAGTAATAATTCTTTACATTCTCTTAATTTGAGGCAGTTGCTCTCATGACCATCCAAAGTCAGCCAAATCTAAAGCTCAGCCAAGGGTTGGGGAAGCGACAGCCTAAGAGCAATTATGAGAATGTCGATGCTGACAAAATCCAGAGCAAGCTTGTTGTGTTCAATTTCATCTATGTACTGTAGCCTGAAGGCTCAAAATGACAGATTCGCATGAAGTATTCGGTTCAAGGTCAGTCTAAGGATTTAGTTCTGTTAACATCAGAAATTGTCGCCAATTCAATTTTCCACACTGTCCTGTTGCTAGAAAACGCTGTCATTGAATCAGTGACGTTGATGCTGAGTGCGGGCGCTATTTAGAGCCGTCATCTGCTAGTAATCACGCCCATTTTTGTCAAAAGTTTCATCTGACTAATCATGACTATTGCATCTTCCAATGGTTCTCATCGCTTTGACTCTGATTCAACTACCAAAATTACTAATGGTTCCACTATTGTAGAGACCAGACCTGACCGCAACACCCAAAATGGTCGTCAACCGAGATTGCAACCGCCAGATTCAAAATCTAATCATGAACTGATGGATGCTGTGCGGACAATGCTGTTGAATATCGGCGAAGATCCAGAACGCGAAGGGCTTCTCAAAACTCCAAAGCGGGTAGCTGAGGCAATGCAATTTCTGACTAGCGGTTATACTCAATCTTTGGAAGAGATTGTTAATGGAGCAATCTTTGATGAAGGTCACAATGAAATGGTTCTAGTCCGAGATATCAATTTCTTTAGCCTTTGCGAACACCACATGCTGCCCTTCATGGGTAAGGCTCATGTTGCTTACATCCCCAACGAAAAAGTAGTAGGACTGAGCAAGTTAGCTCGTGTCGTTGAGATGTATGCCCGTCGTCTGCAGGTGCAGGAGCGTTTAACCCGCCAGATTGCTGAAGCAATTCAAACTGTTTTGGAACCCAAGGGCGTGGCTGTGGTCATGGAAGCTAGCCATATGTGTATGGTAATGAGGGGTGTCCAAAAGCCTGGATCTTGGACTGTCACCAGTGCCATGGTTGGAGTTTTTCAAGATGAACAAAAAACTCGCGAGGAATTCCTGAATCTCATCCGACATCAACCAAGTTTCTGGCAGTAATAATTATTGGGAACTCCTGACTATGAAAATGTGAAATACTAACATTTTCATAGCCTCTGTTTTTTGATCAATATCGGTACACCTTGTTGAGATGGTTATCGGGTATGAGGGAGTTGCACAGGCGAAAGATTAAGGGAGAAAGGTTAAGGGGAAAAGGGAGAATGAACACGATAACGGTTCAATTAAAATATCCTTGCCTCTTTCTCTTTTTACTGCGCCCTATGACCGAAGGTAATTTACTCTTGACCAATAACTGAGAGTTCTCTCTGTCATACCAGTGGGATCTGCTATCGTTACTCGCACCTCTCTGGTGCGGGTAATTTATGTGTTTTACGACTGTACCAAGTAGCATTTAAACCGTTCTCTAGGAATTATCAAATATTTAATTTTTTTTTAAACATTAACAATGATTAATGATTGTGAAATATGAGCGATTTTACAGTAGATATAAGGTATAAGAAAATCACTAAAAGCCTTCATTCAAAACGTACCCAGGATTTTCAAGATGGAAACTATACTATTTGCAGTTCTCTTTTTATTTGCTTATCTGATTGTAGTTCATTGGCTATTTAACCCAAGAGACCAAGAGTTAGAACTAGTGGAAATTGCTACCGAGACATCACCAGTAGCAAAAAACACTGAGACTTTATCCCAGGCAATGGCAACTTCTGAGATGGTAGAGACCTCAACTCAGATACAAGCAGACTATAGTGTGGATGATACCACAGACAAAATACTAGAAACAGCTCAACCGCCTAAATTTGAACTTCATGAATCGGACAGTTTTGAATCATTTGAAACCTTGCAGCCACTACTTGAAACTATGGAAATGCCTAATACTATAGTCGAGGGCTCAGAAAATCAAAAAATATCTGAGACGATACTGCCAACATCTGAATACCTAGAACTATCTGAAGATTCATGCCATTCACAAGAACAAAGTGTTATATACCAAGCTTTTATGAAAACTTTGGACGACTTTAAGAAGCTAACTTGTTTAATCTCTCAGGGTAAATCAGCTAGTTCTGAAAACCATCTAGTTTCTAAATAATGTCAATTTTTCCCAACTAGGATAAACTCCAGGATAATAGCGAAAGTTGCACTTTGGTATAGCACCTGTTAACCCTGGAGTACCTGGTAGATTATTTTTTAAGACCAGATTTCTTACCACTCTCAATCCAACTTAAGCTTGCTCCTTGATAATAATTAGCTAAGATTTCTTGATAATTGTAACCTTTAACTGCTAAATCTTTAGCTCCATTTTGGCTCATGCCCATACCGCCAAAGACATCAGTGACAATGCTGTCGGAGGCAGCGTACATAGATTCCACAACTCCACCTTTGTGACTAAGAAACAATCCGGTCGTTTCTTGGACTGCTATATTAGTAGTGTTCCACTCTGATTTCATTCCTTTGTATACTTGCCAACGCTGCGTAGAACCCAAATCATATAGAGAGTCTGCTGGTCGTAAAGAATGAACTAGGGCATAAGAACGAGCAGCAATAGCTTGAGCTTTTAAGGCTGCCATTGGCCAACCCGGATTCATCTCTGCTCCCACTACACTTTTGAGGTAAGACTCTAAATCAACATAGTTAATTGCTAAGAGGCTATCGCCTTGAGAAATTAGTAGTAAATCACCTCGATACCAGCTATCACCAACAAAGACTAGTCCTTCTTTTGTCGGCGTCACCCAAACTCCTGTAGCAGTTTGTAAGTTACCGATACGAATATTGGGACCATTGGGTAAGACATTTTTTCCCTGATTTGCTGTTAGTTTGCCAATAACCTTACCATTGCCATCAAGTAAATCAGCTGCTGTTGAACTAGCAACTGCAAGAGAGTTAACCCCTTTAGCTATAGCTACTCGCATCTCTACTAATGGAGGCTGTTGAGACAAGTCGGGAATTTGAGTTTGGTTTTTAGCGCCATGTTGAGATTTGCTAGGATGCTGGAGAGGGAGGGGCTTTTGACTATCGGTAATAGCAGTTTGAGAGGCACTGTTACTCTTGGAAGTTACAGGATTTGCAGTTAATGAGAGACTTTGGCTGATGATCTGATGGTGCCATTGTTGCTGGTTCAATATCTGTCCTTGGGGTTGTTCAGGAGCAGACTCTAAGGATGATTTTACCGACTCCTGAGAGCGTGGTGGTAAGGATTTAGCTAATACCAAAGGTACAAATACGGCGGCTGAAAATAGGGAAATTGACCATAGCGCCGAAGTTTTAAAGAATGGGTGCCGCTCTTTCATAGGAAAATATACTCACTCCTCTCAATTTTCTGGACTATAAATTAAATTCACTGTTAATTTAACTTAGTCAGGTTGATTCAATCCTCACAGTGATCAGCTTACTGCTGGTATTGTTGAGTAAAAGACCTCTTGTATAAATCCCGAGCAACCCCTCCCCAGCCCTCCCCTACAGGTTGAGGGAGCAAGCAATATCCCCCCGCATCGAGGAGATTGAGAGGGGTCAATTCGACTTTTGCAAGAGGTCTAAACTCCTCAGAAATGAGTAATTGTAAATGAAGAGTTGCTGTAGATGTCCACAACGGACGCTTTTGCATAATTACTCGGTGTTAGGCTTGAGGGCATCGCTAAGAGCTGTGCATAGGAGTATAAATCCATGGCAACGGTGGTGTTTTACGAAAAACCAGGATGCATTAATAATACTAAGCAAAAAGCGTTGCTTAAGGCAGCGGGACACCAAGTCCAAGCTCACAATCTACTGACGGAAGCTTGGACAATGGAAAATTTGCGCTTGTTTTTCGGGAATCGTCCAGTTTGCGAGTGGTTTAATCGCACTGCCCCACGGGTAAAATCGGGAGAGGTAGTACCTGAAGAGATTGATGTTGAGACAGCACTGAAATTGATGGTAGAAGACCCGATACTGATTCGCCGTCCTTTAATCCAGGTGGGTGAGCGTCGAGAGATGGGATTTGATCAAGAATTGATTGATGATTGGATTAATTTACAACCTGTTGAAGAGGCAGATAAGTTAATGAGTGAAAACTTGATGAGTCAGGATTTGCAAACTTGTCCTAATAGTCACCAGTAGAATATTTTGCGCTAATAAAAACCAAAAAAGAACTTCGTAAGTAAGGGTGAGTTGTCATCGATAATTTATCGGTGCAGATACTACAGATGCTGTCGGAATATAATTCTGAGGAATTTTATTTGTGATCACAAGATAGTGCGATCGCCTTTGGCGCTGCCCTCCGGGCGATCGCTTATCAAAGGTTTTGTCCCTTGCAGATTAGAGGTAATACGGGTGAACGAAATTTTGCGTGGGATTTGAGTTCTCCGCGTCTGGAGCATCTGGAGCGTCTGGAGCGTCTGCTTAATTATTTCCCCACACGTTTTTTCGCTCACCCAGGCAATACCCTCAAAGATAGTAGGTCTAGCCAACAAGCAGTTTAGCAATAATTGCTGCCAGAGTTTTTTCAACTGTACCCTTTACAAATGAACCAAGTTTTCCCCATAAATCTTTAATTCTTGACTGATTAGGCTGTGCAGATTTTGCCTCTTGTTCCAGAGCGTCTACTATTATGGTGTTAATTTATCCATATTTTGAAGAGATTATTTATATTAGTCGAAAAATGTAGATGCCAACTATTTGATTTACACACTGTGATATTTTAGTCATCTGGCTAAAAAAACATACAGATACTCAAGGTCTGGACACTCTCCATTGCCGACTAACAAATGAGCTGAAAAGAAAAGCTAGTAAATACACCTATCATAAGTCACCTCCTGCGGTAGTCTAGATCAAGTGAGTATATTCACTATCTTGTAAAGCTTGATCACCCTATGTCCGTTACCAGCCCTCCCCGTACAGTTCGCATCGGTTCCCGCAAAAGCCAGCTAGCTCTCATTCAAACTTACTGGGTACAAAAGCAGCTGGAGAAAATCTTCCCTGACAGGGAGTTTGAAGTCCAGACGATGAGTACCCACGGAGATAAAATCTTGGATGTTGCTTTATCCAAAATTGGGGATAAAGGGCTGTTTACCAAGGAACTAGAATTGGGAATGCTCAGAAATGAGATTGATTTTGCAGTTCACTCCCTTAAAGACTTGCCCACAAACTTGCCAGAGGGTTTAGCTTTGGGAGCAGTCACAGAGCGTGAAAACCCAGCGGATGCCCTTGTCGTTCACCAGAAGCATCAAGACAAACAGATTGAGACACTGCCAGAAGGTGCAGTTATCGGCAGTTCATCGCTGCGAAGACTAGCACAACTGCGACACCATTTCCCTCACTTAACCTTTAAAGATGTCCGTGGTAACCTGAATACGCGACTGAAGAAATTAGATGATGGTGAGTATGATGCAATTATTCTAGCAGTCGCAGGGTTGGAAAGATTAGGAATGGGCGATCGCGTTCATCAGGTTTTACCCCCAGAAATCTCTCTTCATGCAGTAGGGCAAGGTGCTTTGGGCATTGAATGCCGTGCCGATGATACCGAAATTTTAGAAATAGTCAAAGCGATCGAACACACCCCAACTGCTCAACGCTGCCATGCTGAAAGGGCGTTTTTGCGGGAACTAGAAGGTGGCTGTCAAGTGCCGATTGGAGTTAACACTCACTTAGAGGGAAATGTACTAACCCTAACAGGTATAGTTGCTAGTGTTGATGGCACAAAATTTGTCAAAGATACTGTTACTGGCGAAGCTACTAATCCTGAGCAGGTAGGTAGTGAACTCGCCCAACGTTTACGGCAGCAAGGAGCACAAGAAATTTTAGATCAAATTTTTACTGAAATTGAGCGCAGCTAGGATTTGGAGACTAGCGACTGGGAACTAGTGAAAAAGAGGACTACAGGGAATTAATACCGATTTCATTTATGTTGGCTACAGATGCTGATAACGCAGAGAGGCAAATACAAGGAGACGCTGGGATTACTGTATAGCAGGCATTTAGGAAATTGGTATAACCTGTCCCGAAAAATTCACTTCCTCAACGTCGTTCTACCGAGGATAGGAATAATAAACAACCCCTATCCTCACAGGCTAGGCGGGGTATTTAATATTCATTTATTTCCTTGTCGTCATTGATCTTCCTAATGACAAATTACAATTACTAATTTCTAATCCCATACTAAGTATTAAAACTGAACACAAAGACAAGGAAACACTATGCAAATTCTATTTGTTGCAGCAGAAGTAGCACCTCTTGCGAAAGTAGGCGGCATGGGGGATGTGGTTGGGGCATTACCCAAAATTTTAAGACGCATGGGGCATGATGTGCGGATCTTTATGCCCTACTACGGCTTTTTGACTGACAAGGCAAAGATTCCCAGCGAGCCAGTTTGGAAGGGTTATGCCATGTTCCAGGATTTCGCTGTTTATGAGACAGTTTTACCAGGTACAGAGGTCCCTTTGTACCTGTTTGGACATCCTGCTTTCTCAGGGCGCAACATTTATGGTGGGGAGCAAGAAGACTGGAAATTCACTTTCTTTGCTAATGGTGCAGCTGAGTTTGCCTGGAACTACTGGAAGCCACAAATTATTCACTGCCACGATTGGCATACTGGCATGATTCCCGTGTGGATGCACCAATCTCCTGACATTAGTACAGTCTTTACGATACATAATCTTGCCTATCAAGGACCTTGGCGCTGGCGTTTAGACCAGATCACCTGGTGCCCCTGGTACATGCAAGGTCATAATACTATGGCAGCGGCAGTGCAATATGCTAACCGACTGAGTGTAGTTTCTCCTACTTACGCCCAGCAAATTCGCACTCCTGAATACGGCGAAACCTTAGAAGGACTGCTATCTTTCATCAGTAATAAAACAGTTGGCATCCTCAATGGAATTGATACTGAAAGTTATAACCCAGAAACAGATAAATATATAAACCATAATTTTACTGTCGATACCATCGACTCACGCCGCGCTAACAAAATTTCCCTACAAGAGGAAGTAGGCCTAGAAGTAAACTCCAATGCCTTCCTCATGGGTATGGTAAGCAGGCTAGTAGAACAAAAAGGGATCGATTTGTTAATCCAGGTTATTGATCGCTTCATGGCCTACACTGATTGTCAATTCGTGGTACTAGGGACAGGGGAACGCTATTACGAAACCCAAATGTGGGAACTAGCATCCCGTTATCATGGTCGTATGTCTGCCCAACTACTTTATAACGACGCGCTCGCCAGACGCATCTATGCTGGTTGCGATGCCTTTTTGATGCCTTCTCGCTTTGAGCCCTGTGGTCTTAGTCAACTGCTAGCAATGCGTTATGGTTGTATCCCTATTGTACGGCGCACTGGCGGTTTAGTTGATACAGTCTCTCACCATGAACCAGTAGCACAAACTGGTACTGGTTACTGTTTTGATCGCTATGAACCCCTAGACTTATTCACTTGCATGATCCGTGCTTGGGAAGGTTATCGTTATAAACCGCAGTGGCAAAGTTTACAGCAACGAGCCATGAGAATGAACTTCAGTTGGGATAAATCTGCTCTTGAGTATATCAAGATGTATAGAGAAATACTGGGACTGCCTCCTGAGCCAACCGAAGCTGAGCAATCACCAGAATTGACTCAAACGGCTGGGTAAAGTACTTTTGATCTTGGCTGGTACGATTGAAAGTTAAAGAAAGATGGGGTCCAATGATACCCCGCTCGACTTTAACTTTTTTAACTTTATCTTGTTTAGAACTGAGTGCTACTAGCCCTGCTTGAGTTTTATTGCCTTTCTAATCGTTTCTAGGGGAAGAATTAGTGAGAGTGGGCTGTCTTGTAACTCCAAAAAACCATGCTTTAGATAGTATTTTTTTGCTTTGTGATCCAGTGCATCTACTCTGATAGCATAAATTACCACGTTTTCTGAAAGGCTAACTGCATTTTCAAAGGCGTGTCTTAAGAGCCTTTTTCCAACCCCCATGCCTTGAAATGAGCTATCAACAGCCAATTTACCAATAAGCATTACTGGTACTGGATACTTAGGAAGTCTTTTTCGCTCTTCTAGAGATAGTCCTATTGGGCTAATTGTACTCATGCTACAGGCATAGTAACCCGCTATTTTCCCAGAGTTATCACCAGCAAGTATTACAAAAGTTTTAGTGATTATAGGGTCGTTTTTTAGCGCGTATTGTTTCAAATACTTGTCTAATTCCGGTTCTCCAGAATTAAATTGCTCTTTCCTAAGACCACTAGAGCTACGCCCCAAAGATGATATGGGATGGATAGTCCAATCCACAAAAAACTCTTTTTGTAAAGTAGAGATCACTCAAACACAGCAAGTAGACCAGACGAAGGTTCAGGGGGATTTTCCATGACTGACAATAAGAACCTACTATCACGCTCAGACAGTATTAGTTCATCATTGTTATAAGAATCAACTACATCCTCACCATTATGCAAATTCTCCAAGAATTTGAAGTAAGTATCAAACGCCAGCAAGAAATAAGCAAGTTGATTCCACTTGCTGTTTCCTGTTTTTCCTGACTTTGTTAGAGCTAACATACAAACTCCACTGCCTGACCTTGGCTAAACATAGGTTAGTCTTTTTTTAAGGTGCCTACTAGATAATATTAGATAGTATGACCTTGAAAATATCAAGACATACCAAACTAAATTGCTAGTTATCTAAAAAACACACCCAATCATCCTTGACACTCCCTCGCTAAAAGCGAGGGATTCTTAGGTCGTGGGGATTCCAACGAATTTACCCTCACTAAGCATCTTGACCGTATGCCCTACGGCTGCAAGCCCGCGTATAGCGACTACTTGAGCGG
>JAAHGS010000176.1 GCA_010692645.1 Symploca sp. SIO2E9 | reverse complement strand
TGGGACTACGACGAGACAGTGGCATGAGTATTCGTTTTGATGACAATGCCGCAGTAATCATCAACAACGACGGCAACCCTAGGGGAACCCGCGTTTTTGGACCAGTGGCACGGGAATTGCGCGATAAAAACTTTACGAAAATCGTTTCCTTGGCTCCGGAGGTACTCTGATGGCAAGTCAATCCAAACACAAAAAAGGGAACAATGCTCCCACGCGCTACAAAATGCATGTCAAAAAAGGGGACACTGTGCAGGTGATTACTGGTAGAGATAAAGGCAAAGTAGGGGAGATCTTGCGAACTTTGCCCAAAGTCAGCCAAGTAGTTGTTAAAGGGGTTAACGTTAAAACCAAGCACGTCAAGCCTCAGCAAGAAGGAGAATCTGGTCAAATTGCCACCTTTGAGGCTCCGATCCACAGTTCTAACGTTATGCTTTATTCCTCTAAGGAAAAAGTAACCAGCCGCATCTGCTACAGCTTCACAGAAGAGGGGCGTAAGGTGCGGATGCTCAAAAAAACTGGTGAAATTATCGACTAATTGCTGATTTTTTGTTGGTTATTTGCACTGTAATCAGCACAAATAACCCCATAATCAATGACAGAACTTTTCCCTGACCAAGCCCAGGGGCTAAAAGGAAAACCACAATGGCAGAACAACTAAAAACTCGCTACCAAGAACAGATCGTCCCCAAACTCAAAGAACTCTTCGGCTACCAAAATATACATCAAGTACCGAAGTTAGTGAAAATAACTGTTAACCGAGGGTTGGGAGAGGCTTCTCAAAATGCCAAAGCGCTGGAATCATCCGTCAAGGAAATTGCGACTATTACTGGTCAAAAACCGGTAGTAACCAGAGCCAAAAAGGCGATCGCTGGTTTTAAAATCCGTGAAGGTATGCCCGTTGGCGTAATGGTTACCCTACGTTCAGAGCGGATGTATTCTTTTCTGAACCGTTTAATTAACTTGGCACTGCCGAGAATTCGAGACTTTCGGGGCATCAGTCCTAAAAGTTTCGATGGTCGTGGTAACTACACTCTTGGTATTCGAGAACAACTAATTTTTCCCGAAGTAGAGTACGACAGCATTGATCAAATTCGCGGCATGGATATTTCAATTATTACTACAGCAAAAACTGATGAAGAAGGACGCGCCTTACTCAAAGAGATGGGGATGCCATTCCGGGACAACTGAGGCTTTAAGCAGAGGAAGGAAAAATGGCAGCAAATGACACAATTGCAGACATGCTAACCCGCATTCGGAATGCATGCTTAGTGAGGCATCAAACCACAAATGTACCAGCCACCAACATGACGCGCTCTATTGCCCAAGTCCTCAAAGAGGAAGGTTTTATTGCCGATTTTGAAGAGACTGGTGAAGGTATCAAAAAATTCATCGTGCTTTCCTTAAAATACAAAGGCAAAAATCGCCAACCAATTATCAGAAACCTCAAGCGCGTTAGCAAGCCAGGACTACGGGTTTACAAAAATCGCAAAGAATTGCCGAGAGTTCTCGGCGGTATTGGCATTGCCATTATCTCCACTTCCAGTGGCATCATGACTGACAGGGAAGCGAGGCATCAAGGAGTTGGTGGCGAAGTACTATGCTACGTTTGGTAGGAATCTCAGACTTGGGAGTCACAATAGCTTTATTTCTGAAACCAAAATCAGCAATTCTAAATTGGAGAATTCTCAAGGAGGACTAAAGTAATGTCGCGTATTGGTAAACGCCCTATAGACATCCCCAGTAAAGTAACTGTGACGATTGACGGTCAACATGTTACCGTCAAAGGTCCTAAAGGAGAACTTGACAGGGTAGTGTCTGAGCAAATCAAGGTGGAGCAAGAAGGTGAGAAAATACTGGTAGAGCGGCGCAATGAATCCAGAACAGCCCGCCAGCGACACGGTCTTTCTCGTACTTTGATTGCCAATATGGTTGAGGGAGTTTCCAAAGGTTTTGAAAAACGTCTCTCAATCCAGGGGGTTGGTTATCGAGCTCAGGTTCAGGGTCGCAATCTGATCTTGAATGTTGGTTATAGTAAGCCAGTTGAAATTGTCCCTCCCGAGGGCATTCAAGTGAAAGTTGAAAACAACACCAATCTAATTGTTAGCGGCATCAATAAAGAGACTGTAGGGGACATAGCAGCTAAAATTCGCTCTGTACGCCCTCCAGAACCCTATAAGGGCAAAGGCATTCGCTATGCCGATGAAAAAGTCAGACGTAAAGCAGGAAAGGCAGGTAAGAAGTAAAAATGAAACTTACTCGTAAACAATCGGCACGGCGCCGGCACCGGCGAGTGCGTCGGAAAGTCGAAGGTAGTGCTGAGCGTCCTAGATTAGCTGTATTTCGGTCCAATCAGCACATTTATGTACAAGTGATTGATGATCAACAACAGCATACTCTAGTGACAGCTTCTACTGTCGAAAAAGAACTCAGATCACAATTACAATCTGGGGCAACTTGTCAAGCCTCGGCTCAAATCGGCAAATTGATTGCTCAGCGATCGCTAGAAAAAGGTATATCTAAGGTAGTCTTCGATCGCGGTGGCAACCTTTACCATGGTCGTGTCCAAGCCTTGGCAGAAGCAGCACGCGAAGCTGGGCTAGACTTTTAGAAAAGGCTTGGTCAACTCCGGTGCCTAATAGATAAAAGCTAGTTTAGTAATTGGCGTTTGATAACTCCTATCTGTAGTAATTGTTCAAAATAAAAATATGGCAAATCGTCGCAAAAGTAGCCGTTCCAAAGAGAAAGAAAGTAACTGGCAAGAGCGGGTTATTCAAATTCGTCGCGTCAGCAAGGTTGTCAAAGGTGGCAAAAAGTTGAGCTTCCGCGCCATCGTTGTTGTAGGTAATGAACGTGGTCAAGTTGGCGTTGGCGTCGGCAAAGCTAGTGACGTGATTGGTGCAGTGCGTAAGGGAGTTGCCGATGGCAAAAAGCAATTGATTGATGTTCCTCTAACCAAGTCCAATTCGATTCCTCATCCCTCCAACGGTACTGCTGTTGGGGCGACAGTGATGATGAGGCCTGCTGCCCCAGGAACTGGTGTAATTGCCGGTGGAGCAGTGCGCACAGTCTTAGAATTAGCTGGAGTGCGCAATATTCTCGCTAAGCAGCTAGGCTCCAATAACCCCCTCAATAATGCTAGAGCAGCGATTGATGCCCTTGACTCTCTGCGCACATTTTCCGAAGTTGCTCAGGAAAGGGGTATTCCTGTCGAAAAGCTCTATGCCTAGACAAAGTTGAGGCAAAGGCAGATTAGCAATGTGAAATTGTTAGCATAACCATCAGGCTCCAAACTTTAACTATTAAGTAATTGTTTTATGAGAATTAATGATGCTATACCCCAAAAGGGCTCCAAGAGGCGCAGACGTCGCGTCGGCAGAGGCATTGCCGCTGGACAAGGTGCCAGTTGCGGCTTTGGCATGCGGGGTCAGAAATCCCGTTCAGGCAGGGGTACAAGACCAGGCTTTGAAGGTGGTCAGATGCCTTTGTATCGGCGTATACCGAAATTAAAACACTTTACTGTTATTAATCCCAAACATTACACTACAATCAACGTGTCTAAGTTGGCATCGCTCCCTGCCGAGACCGAAGTGACCTTAACCTCATTAATGGATGCAGGTATTGTCACTACCAATGATGGTCCTTTGAAAATTCTCGGAGACGGGCAGTTGAATGTGAAACTAAACCTCAAAGCTGCTGCCTTCACTGCTAGTGCTCGTGCCAAAATTGAAGCTGCTGGCGGTAGCTGTGAAGTCATATAGCTCTTAACTCATGTCTGGTGCCAGTTTTCGGTACTGACATTACCACTCTATCTTAAGCGTAGGTAGTCCCTTATGGTCGTCAGTCGAGACAAAGCTCCAACCGCTCAAGAAACTTTTATGCAGATGGCTAAAGCTGCAGGCCTTAGAGGCAGGCTGCTGGTGACCATTGGCTTGCTGCTTGTAGCCCGTTTTGGTGTATTTATACCCGTACCGGGAATCAATAGGGCGAGACTTACTGCAGACGTTGAAGCAGGCAATATCCCCTTAATTGGAGTTTTGGACTTTTTCTCCGGAGGTGGTTTTTCTGCCTTAGGAATTTTTGCCTTAGGAATTTTGCCCTATATCAATGCTTCAATTATTCTACAACTACTCACTGCTGCGATTCCTACTCTGGAGAACTTGCAGAAGAATGAAGGAGAAGCAGGGCGTCGTAAAATTTCCCAAATTACTCGCTATGTAGCCCTAGGCTGGGGAATAATTCAAAGTATCGGTCTTTCTTTGTGGGCGCAGGGTTATGCTAACAATCCGGGAACCCTATTCATTGCCAAAACAGCGCTGGCTCTAGCTGCTGGCTCCATGTTTGTGATGTGGCTATCAGAGCTGATCACTGAACGTGGTATCGGCAACGGTGCTTCTTTGTTAATCTTCGTTAATATTGTGGCGGTTCTGCCGCGCACCTTGGGTCAAACCATCGAACTGGCACAGACTGGTGGTCGAGAAATGGTGGGTAAGGTGGTAATACTGCTGTTAGTGTTCCTGGTAATGATTATTGGCATTGTCTTTGTACAGGAGGGAACCAGGCGTATACCGATTATTTCTGCCAGACGTCAGGTTGGACGCCGTCTCTACCGAGAGCGGACAAGTTACTTGCCTCTAAGGCTTAACCAAGGGGGCGTGATGCCAATCATTTTTGCCTCTGCTGTCTTAATTCTGCCACTATCGTTAGCTCAATTCACTCAAAATTACAGCAGTGAAGGTTTTTTAGGGACTATCAGCCAATTTCTGGCTCAAGCGGCAAATCAATTAAGGGCAGATGGCTGGTTGTATATCTTGGTGTATTTGGTCTTGATTTTATTCTTCAGCTACTTTTACGCTTCCTTAATTGTCAACCCAGTTGACATGTCGCAGAATCTGAAGAAAATGGGGGCTAGTATTCCTGGTATTCGTCCAGGACGAGCAACCAGTGACTATGTAGAGAAGGTTTTGAATCGACTTACCTTCTTGGGAGCAATTTTCTTGGGTTTGGTGGCAGTCGTGCCAACTGCTGTCGAAAATGCTACAGGTGTTACGACTTTCCAGGGCTTGGGAGCCACTTCTTTGTTGATTTTGGTTGGTGTTGCTATTGATACAGCTAAACAAGTCCAAACCTATGTAATTTCCCAACGCTACGAAGGCATGGTCAAGCAATAGGGGACTTCCAAATCAAACAAATATCCAATCGAGCAGCCGAAGATGGGGAGAAGGGGATTTAACCCTGTGCCAAGAACAGGATGTAGGGTGTGGAAATAGAAAAAGAGCCTGATTGATTCCCCACACCCGGTTCCCCTAAACCCCACACCCCACATTCGAGGTACAAATTTTGATAAAATTATGTTAAGAGTACCGGAACAAATATTCAATTCTAAGGTAGGGGATAGGGAAAGATGTCAGTATTGAGGTGGAAACACATTGGCTAAACAAGACTTAATTGAAATGGAAGGCACGGTAACAGAATCCTTGCCGAATGCGATGTTTCGCGTTGATCTCGACAATGGATTTAATGTTCTTGCTCACATTTCAGGCAAAATTCGCCGTAATTATATCAAAATACTGCCTGGTGACCGTGTCAAAGTCGAACTGACTCCCTACGACCTAACTAAAGGCAGAATCACCTATCGTCTTCGTAAGAAATAGAACTACTATTATTTTTTATTCAATGTTTTAAGCAAAAATGTTTTACAGCCACCAAAATAATTGGTATAATGATATGCTTGCATTGTTGACTAAAAAGGCATAAGAATGGGGAAACCCTTCCTCAAGGCCTGTGAACCATGCGCAATCAGCAGGTTTAGAGTTCACCTTCTAGCGTTTGGTCACAATCCCAAACTAAAGTACATCGAGGGTTAATCAACGGTCAATTATAAACTCTTTAGGCTCATTTATAGCACAAAACGAATAGGGAGAAGAGAGCGTGGCAAGGATAGCCGGTATAGACCTTCCTCGCGATAAGCGCGTAGAAATTGGTCTAACTTACATCTATGGGATCGGGCTGCCGAGGTCAAAGGAAATTTTGGCAGCAACGGGAATTAATCCTGATACAAGAGTTAAGGATTTGAGTGATTCTGAAGTAGCAACCCTCAGAGCAACCGTAGAAAACAACTATCAGATTGAAGGAGACCTAAGGCGCTGGGAGTCAATGAACATTAAGCGCTTAGTTGATATTGGCTCCTATCGTGGGCGTCGCCATCGACAGGGGCTACCAGTGCGGGGACAGCGAACCCGCACCAATGGGCGTACCCGTCGTGGTAGGCGTGTCACTATAGCAGGTAAGAAAAAAGCACCAGCTAAGAAGTAAGTAGTCAATTAATTAATGTTGACGCAATCATAAACAAATACAGTCAAATTTTTAGAGCGATATGGCGCGACCAACTAAAAAAACTGGTGCAAAAAAGCAAAAACGCAACGTCCCCAATGGCTTAGCTTTCATTCAGTCCACTTTTAACAACACCATCGTCACTATTTCTGACACCAGAGGCGATGTGGTTTCCTGGGCTTCGGCTGGTTCAAGTGGCTTTAAAGGAGCAAAAAAAGGAACACCTTTTGCTGCTCAGACAGCTGCTGACGGTGCTGCTCGACGAGCCATAGATCAAGGTATGCGTCAGATTGAAGTCATGGTCAGCGGTCCTGGGGCTGGTCGAGAAACGGCGATTCGGGCACTGCAAGGGGCTGGTCTAGAAATTACCTTGATTAGGGATGTAACGCCAATTCCCCATAACGGTTGTCGTCCGCCTAAGCGGCGTAGGGTATGAGCAAAAACTTTCTGGCAGCAGCATGCCAGGAGCGCCAGTTAGTTTAGAGATGTAGAAACTTAACTTCTCTACACACTATATATAAAGCTAAACTGCTGACACTTCAAGCTTGGCAATTTCGCCAGTTTTTTTTGCTAAAGAGCAAATTATAGGGAGGTACACCAAGCGTGCTTTCTACAAAATCTCTATGAATAAGGGAGACCACTCTATGGCGCAATTTCAGATCGAGTGTGTAGAGTCTAAAACACTGAAGAATCAGAGTCAATATAGCAAATTTGTCCTAGAGCCTCTTGAGCGTGGTCAAGGCACCACAGTTGGCAATGCGATGAGGAGGGTTCTCCTGTCCAACCTGGAAGGGACAGCAGTAACTGCAGTTCGTATTGCTGGAGTAAGCCACGAGTTTGCCACAATTGAGGGCATTAGGGAAGATGTGCTCGAAATTTTACTCAACATGAAGGAGGTAGTCCTCAAGAGTTACACCTCAGCTCCCCAGATTGGCAGAGTCATGGCTACTGGCCCAGGAACAGTCAGAGCCGCTCAGTTTGATTTACCATCGGAAGTGGAAGTAGTTGCTCCAGGTCAGTATATTGCCACTCTCTCAGAAGGTGCCAAGCTAGAGATGGAGTTTCGCATTGAAAGAGGGAAAGGTTATCGAGCTGTTGAGCGAGGGCATGACGATTCAGCTGCTGTAGACTTCCTACAGCTTGATGCTGTGTTTATGCCTGTGAGTAAGGTAAATTACAGCGTTGAATCTGCTCGCCTTGATGGTTCGGTGGAAAAAGACCGTTTGCTTTTGGACATCTGGACAAATGGCAGTTTGACTCCCCAAGAAGCGATGAGTCAAGCTGCCACACTGCTAGTGGATATGTTCAATCCGCTCAAAGATATAGAACTGAAGGCGGATGAAGATAAATTTACAGATGATGAGGACCCCAACGGTCAAATCCCTATTGAAGAATTGCAACTGTCTGTGCGGGCTTACAACTGTCTGAAGCGAGCACAAATTAACTCTGTATCTGATTTGCTCGATTATTCTCAGGAAGACCTGCTAGAGATTAAAAACTTTGGTCAAAAGTCTGCTGAAGAAGTTATTGAAGCCCTGCAAAGACGGTTGGGAATTACACTGCCTCACGAGAAGTCCGCAAAAACTGGCTAATCTTAAAGATAAAAGTTGATTGATTTGGAGAGTCTATTAGGAGAGGGAGATGCGTCATAGTTGTCGTGTACCACTACTGGGAAAACCAGCTGACCAACGTCGGGCTCTGCTGAGGAACCTGGCGACGGAAGTAATTCGCCATGGTCGAATTACCACCACCAAAATTAGAGCTAAAGCCGTGCAATCAGAAGTCGAAAAAATGATTACTCTGGCAAAGAACGGCTCCTTAGCATCACGTCGTCAGGCACTGGGCTATCTTTATGACAAGAAGTTAGTTCACTCCCTGTTTGAAAAAGCTAAAGAGCGCTATCGTGACCGCCAAGGTGGATATACCCGTATTCTGCGCACAGTGAGGCGTCGCGGCGATAATGCTGAAATGGCAATTATCGAACTGGTTTGAAAAAGAGTTGAAGGTTGGCAAGTTGAAGGTTGAAAATTTAAATGAACAGTTAAAGCCTGGTAGGTTGAAGGTTGAAGGCAACAACCAAGACCAAGTAACCCGCAACCTTCTAAAATGTGACCTTCAACCCCAATTTCAGCGAGTTGCTGTAGTCATTCAATACCTTGGTACCCGCTTCTATGGCTGGCAGCGACAACCTCGCCATCGTAGTGTTCAAGAGGAAATTGAAACAGCTCTCTCAAAAGTACTCAATAAACCTGTAATCTTATACGCTGCAGGCCGCACCGATACTGGTGTCCACGCCGCTGCCCAAGTGGCACACTTTAATGCTATCGGTCCAATCCCGCCACAGCGTTGGGCAGCCATTCTCAATAGTAGGCTGCCTGATGATATACTGATTCGAGCTTCAGCGTCGGTACCATCTGACTGGCACGCTCGTTTCTCTGCTCTGTGGCGTCGTTATCGATACACAATCTATACAGACGCTAGACCAAACTTGTTTGTGCGACCCTTTAGTTGGCATTATTATCAAGCACCGTTAAATGAAGCACTAATGCAAGCAGCTTTAAGACCTTTGATCGGTAAGCATCACCTAGCAGCATTTCACCGTGCTAATTCGGGGCGCAAGCACTCCTGGGTAGATGTCCAGGCAGCAGAGTGTTACCGTAAGGGGTCATTTATTCATATAGAAATTCAGGCAAACGGGTTTTTGTATGGCATGGTAAGACTTTTGGTCGGAATGCTGGTAGAAGTAGGTAGAGGTAAGCTGAGCCCAGAAAAATTCACCGAAGTCTGGGTTAAGCAGCGACGAGAGCAAGTGAAATACTCAGCGCCAGCAAAGGGGTTGTGCTTGTTACGCGTCGGCTACACTAACCCTCCCTTTCCCCCAGAAATCTGGTTTGACACCCAGCCTAGGTTTCTCTTACCTCCAATGGTTGCAGGTTAAAAACTTCAACCTAGAAAATCAAGAAGCTACGATAAGTGTCTAAAACCTCTAATCTTTAACCTCCAACCTCCAATGAGAATAGACTGATGGAAAAAACTTACCTTCCCCCAATCGATTCCCTAGAACGTAATTGGTACGTCGTAGATGCAGCTGACCAACGTCTGGGGAGGCTGGCAAGCGAAATTGCAATGATTCTCAGGGGTAAAAATAAACCCACCTACACACCTCACATGGATACTGGTGACTTCGTAATTGTAGTCAACGCTGAAAAAGTCCTCGTAACTGGTAAAAAACGCACTCAAAAACTCTATCGTCGCCATTCAGGTCGTCCTGGTGGCATGAAAACCGAAACTTTTGCTAAACTGCAAGACCGTCTGCCTGAACGGATTATTGAGAAAGCGGTCAAGGGAATGTTACCCAAGAACTCTCTCGGTCGCAAACTCTTCACTAAGCTCAAGGTTTATGCTGGAGAAAGTCATCCCCATCAATCCCAAAAACCACAAGCACTAACTATCAAGACTATTCCAGGAGGAGAAAACTAATGCAAGCAGAAGAAGTAGCAGGTCGCGCGGTATACTGGGGCACAGGTCGCCGGAAGTCAGCAGTGGCGCGGGTGCGGCTGGTTCCCGGTGGTGGTCAGATGATTGTCAATGGACGCCCAGGAGACTCCTACTTTAACTTCAATCCCAGTTACCTGGCAGCAGCTAAAGCTCCACTGGAAACCTTGGGTCTTGAAACTGATTATGACATCTTGGTCAATGCCCATGGCGGGGGCTTGACTGGTCAATCTGATGCAATTCGCATGGGGATTGCTAGAGCTTTGTGTGAACTAGACCCAGAAAACCGTCAACCTCTAAAATTAGAAGGCTATTTAACTCGCGATCCCCGCTCAAAAGAACGCAAAAAATATGGCTTGCACAAAGCCCGTAAAGCACCACAATATTCCAAGCGCTAAGTGGTTGCTCGTCGATCAACAAAAAAAGTCTATAATACTACAACAGAGCTACAGATTATGCCAAAATCTGATATTCATCCCCAGTGGTACCCAGAAGCAAAAGTTTACTGTAATGGCGAAGTCGTAATGACCATTGGCTCCACTAAGCCCGAGCTGCACGTAGATGTTTGGTCTGGTAACCATCCATTTTACACGGGAACACAGAAAATAATTGATACGGAAGGACGTGTTGAGCGCTTTAAGCGGAAATACGGAATGTTTGATACTTAACTGACTTGAGCTGATTGGCCTCAACCCAAAGGGGAACTAATTGCTATCTACAAATATGTATAAGTTTTCCACTGTTGTCCAATAAATCGTCGATTAGAGGCGTTGCGATCGCATAAGTCATGGCTGAAATCTATCTGCTGGAAAAACTACAATCTGTTGAGCAAACCTTCAATGAGTTAACCCGTCGTCTGGCAGACCCTGATATTGCCACTAATCCGGGTGAATTGCAACGGGTAGCAAAGGCACGTTCCTCTCTTGAAGAGGTTGTTAACACTTACGATACTTGGAAAACTGCTCAGGAGGAATTGACAGGGGCAAGGCAAGTACAAAAAGAAGCTGGTAATGATCCAGAGCTGCAAGAAATAGCAGCGGCTGAAGTTGAGGAACTTGAAGCTAAACTAGAACAGCTAGAGAAAATCCTCAAGATTTTACTACTGCCCCGTGACCCTAATGATGACAAAAACATCATGTTGGAGATTCGTGCCGGAACCGGTGGCGATGAGGCAAGCATCTGGGCTGGTGATTTAGTACGGATGTACTCTCGCTATGCTGAAGGTCAAAACTGGCAGGTTAAGTTACTAAGTGAATCACCAGCAGATATGGGCGGCTTTAAAGAAGCAATTCTAGAAATACAAGGAGAGCAGGTATATAGCAAGCTCAAGTTTGAGGCTGGTGTCCATCGGGTGCAGCGAGTGCCTGTGACAGAAACCGGGGGAAGAGTTCACACTTCAACGGCAACTATAGCAGTGATGCCGGAAGTTGATGAGGTAGAAGTTGAAATCGACGCCAAGGATATAGAGATGTCGACTGCTCGTTCCGGTGGCGCTGGTGGACAGAACGTAAATAAAGTAGAAACAGCTGTTGATTTAATCCATAAGCCTACAGGTATTCGCGTCTTCTGCACCGAAGAACGCTCACAGCTACAAAACCGAGAGCGCGCGATGCAAATTTTACGCGCCAAGCTCTACGAAATTAAGTTACAAGAGCAACAAGAAGCTGTTTCTTCCATGCGGCGATCGCAAGTTGGTACAGGTTCTCGTTCAGAGAAAATTCGCACCTATAACTATAAAGATAACAGGGCAACTGACCATCGGCTAGGTCAAAACTATCCCCTCAACTCAATTCTCGAAGGTGATTTGGAGTCAGTTATTCAATCGTGTATTAGTCAAGACCAGCAGGAACGTTTAGAGGAAATGGCTGCTTCTACTAACAATACTGAATCTATAAATTAGACAGCTCGACAGGTCGACGCTAAGCGTGAAAACTGCTATATTTTTTTTGTCTTCTTTGTCCGAGCTTTAGATTAAGCTTGTTTTGAATATTTCGATTAAAAATCAGTCTTCAAGCACCTAAGTGATGAATTACCTCAACCTTGGAGAGAGTCTCAATCCAGACTCTAGCACCACAAGGCTTGGGCTGATTGGGCTGATAAACTACTCGGCACGGTCCGTTGATTCTGACTTCGTGCCCATAGATATTGCTATTTCCTTTTTTGATACTAATTACGGGAAGATGATCTTCCCGCTTTTTGTTTTGTCTAATCGCATGCTGGTTGACGTGGATAAAAGTTAGAGCCGGACGCCTCCTACACCACTTTGCTTTTGGTCCCCTGCGACCTTTAGTGATCACTGGCATGCCATCAAATAGGGGAATTACCCAGAATCTACCAATCTTATAGGCTCCTTGAATCCTGTCTTGCTTAAGGAGTAGGCGTACTCGTGCTGTAGATATGCCGAGGATTTCTGCTGCTTCTGCTGTGCCAATTAACATCGAAAACAAAACTATTGCGATCGCATGTATAGTATTATTCAGTTAATTTTACTCCCATTGCTTGAGTTTTTTGTGGGCTAAGATATTAGCTGAGGAAAATCTCAAACAGGCAATTACCCAGGGTGCAGTGACAGAATTGATACAGTCATCTGGAATACTTGCTGATGGTATGGAAAGAGGGACAGGAATTACAAGCTGGTAAATACATAATCGGAAAAGTACTGGGACAAGGGGGTTTCGGTATTACTTACCAAGCGCAGCACACTACCCTCAACCAGCAAGTAGTGATTAAAACTCCCAATGAGTATCTCCAACATGACCCAGATTACGACAAGTACGTCAAGCGCTTTATTAAAGAGGGGCAGTTAATTGCTAAACTCTCACAAGACCCTCATCCCCACATTGTGCGAGTCAGTGATTTTTTTAATGAAGGTGAAACTCACTGTCTGGTGATGGAATTTATTCCAGGGAAAAGTTTGTTTGAGTTAGTGGGGAAACAAGGGGCTTTACCAGAAACAGAGGCTCTCAATTATATACGCCAGATTGGTGATGCTCTGGCATTTGTACATCGACAGGGATTAGTTCATCGAGATGCCCACCCTGGTAATATCATGCTGCGCGGTAAGGGTAAGGCAGTCCTAATTGATTTTGGTATTTCTGGAGAATTAGTCCCCACTACAGTTAGCTCAATGCATCCTGGGAATAAGGGATTTGCTCCTATTGAGCAGATGCAAGGCTACCGTCAACCGACTGTGGATATATATTGCTTAGCTGCTACGCTTTACTATACCGTGACTGCTGAACGTCCTACAAGTTCCTTTGACCGTAAAGTATTTGATGCAATATTATCTCCACCAAAACAGTTAAATCCAACTATCAGCGATAGGCTCAATCAAGGTATTCTCAAAGGAATGGCACTAGAGGCAGAAGACCGTCCTCAATCAATGCAGGAGTGGTTGAAGTTGCTGGAAGCGCCAAAAGTAGTAATTCCACCTTCAGTTGAGAAAATTCATAGGCAAGAGGTAGTTCGCCCACCATCGAAGAAACCTTCTTCCTCACATCCTAGAAAACTAGATACTCGACAAACTAGAACCATTCCCTGGATTTGGCTGGTGGTATTGTTATTATCTTACTTATTTATAGGCTGGTTCTTGAATAAGGCTGAGGCTGTGGCTGTGGCTGTGGCTGTGGTTTTGGCTGTGGCTGGGGCTGTGGTTTGGGCTGAGGCTGGGGCTGTGGCTGTGGTTTGGGCTGTGGCTGTGACTATGGCTGTGACTGTGGCTGTGGTTTTGACTGTGCCTTTGTTGTTGGTTTGGGCTGTGGCTGTGGTTTGGGCTGTGGCTGCGGCTGTGACTGGGGCTGTGACTGCGGCTGCAGCTGCGGCTGTGGTTGTGGTTTGGGCTGCGGCTGCGGCTGTAACTGTGGCTGTGACTGCGGCTGGGGCTGGGGCTGGGGCTGCAGCTGTGACTGGGGCTATGGCTGGGACTGGGGCTGTAGCTGTGGCTGGGGCTGGGAAAAAGCTACGAGAATCCTTCAGCAAGTTCCACACCTTTCTGATTCTGAGTGGGACTTCCATGTTAGGGCTGACTTTGGGATGGTGGTTGCAGTCTTCAAATTAAATATTCGGCAACATGATTAGCAGTTAAAACTGCATTGGTATTAGATATAGTCTGCTGACGGTTTTACGCTGGACAACTCTGGAAAAAAGAGTCATACGCGATTGCGATGCCTTGAGTATTTATGTTCAAGGCAAAGGAGCCGTCCCTCAAAGCTCGAAGCATAATATTTCGAGCGCCGCCCCAGTCACGGTCGTACACATGATGGCAGCTGGGGCATTTAAATGTTTTAGAACCACCTAGCTTA
>JAAHGS010000175.1 GCA_010692645.1 Symploca sp. SIO2E9 | reverse complement strand
TCCCCCATCTCCCCATCTCCCCATCTCCCCATCTCCCCATCCCCCCCTCTCCCCATCCCCCCCTGCAATGGGCTATTTTTTAGTTGTAAGTCCCTTTTGTCCCCATGAATCTACCCTCATCAAGCCGACTACAGTTGACCCCAGATTTGAACATCTGTCGTATTTTAAACGGGATGTGGCAAGTGTCAGGTGCTCATGGGCGCATTGACCCAAACAGGGCGCTTCAGAGCATGTTAGAGTACTTAGATGCAGGTTATAGTACTTGGGATTTAGCAGATCATTATGGTCCTGCAGAAGACTTGATTGGAGAATTCAGACGTCAACTGGTTGCTAGCCGTGGTAAAGAGGCTCTCTCTAACTTCCAAGCCTTTACTAAATGGGTGCCAAGACCAACTAAAATGACTAAGCAAGTGGTCGAACGCAACATTGATATTTCCCGTAAACGCATGGGTGTCGAAACACTCGATCTGATGCAATTCCACTGGTGGGAATACCGCGATCGCAATTACTTAGATGCCCTTAAGTATATGTCTCAACTTCAGGAAGAGGGCAAAATTAAACACCTCGCTTTGACTAACTTTGATACTGAACATCTGCAAATCATCACTGAAGCAGGAATAAAAATTATCTCTAATCAAGTACAGTTTTCTCTGATTGACCGTCGACCGAAGGTTAATATGGTGAAGTTTTGTCAAGAAAATGGCATCAAACTTTTCGCTTATGGGACACTCTGCGGCGGTTTGTTAAGCCAGAGGTATTTGGGGCAAAAAGAACCCCGTGGCTCTGAGCTTGACACTGTTAGCTTGCGAAAATACAAGAATATGGTTGACGCTTGGGGCGATTGGAGTCTGTTTCAAGAACTGCTTTCTACACTCAAACTTATTGCCGACAAGCATGCAGTGAGCATTTCTAACCTGGCGATCCGTTATATTCTTGATCAGCCAACAGTGGCGGGTGCCATTGTTGGTGCACGCTTGGGTATATCGTCGCACCTAGAGGACAATGCTAGGGTATTTGATTTGAACTTAGATGAGCATGATTATAGTCAGATTAAGGCTGTAGTTGAGAAATCTCGCAATTTATACCAGCTTATCGGTGATTGTGGTGATGAATACAGACGGTGAAAACGGGTGAGCGAAAAAAAGAGTGGGGCAAGGAGTAAGCAGACGCTCCAGAGGCGGAGATGGGGAGACGGGGAGACGCGGAGACGGGGAGACGCGGAGACGCGGAGAATTCAAATCCCACGCAAAATTTCGTTCACCCCGCTGAAAACTGGTCATTGATCGTTAAAAGCCTCTGGAGTCAAATCTTGCCTAGAGCGCTTCAATTGCTGCTGGAGATATTTTCCCCACTCCGCTGCTAGAGGAATTTCTGTAAAGGGTATTTTAATGACGGGGGCAGGTTCTGGAAAGATAAATTCCAGCGCTATAGTGCGACCTTTTATTGGTGGCGTCTCTAGGTCAACTGCTTGGTTGTCTACTAGTAACTGGATTGATTGGATTTCTTGGAGAGAGAAGCTTTCTAGATTTATTGGTCCAGTGGATGTAGGCACCCCCCAAGTCAGATCATTGTTTTTTTGACCTAAAACTGAGTAAATGTCGTACTTTGCCCGTTCAAACGGCTGCGCCCAGTTGCGATAGGCTTCAACTTTTTGGTATTCTTTCCAACCTGACCAGGCAAGCCAGAAAAATATTGCTAGTAACGGTAACCATAATAACCCACGTTCCATAATTATTAGTTTTTATTTTTTATAATTAAAACCTAATAACTAATATAGCAAATCTCTGGTAGCAACCCCCTGGTAATTGCAAACCAACAATACTCTTGCATCCAAGTTTTGCTTGTTAGTTGCATCTATTAGAAAATTCTGAAAATGAAGACAAAAGATATCCAGTTTTACCTCAAAGAAGCTGAAAGTTATACAGGAAAAAATCAGTTTAATGTAGATGGATCTAACTTTTCATTGATACCATCTTCAGAATTATCATTGAAGTACGATCAACTACGTCAACACTTAACACAGCAAAATCCCCAAACTAAAGTTTTTTGGATGCCTAGAAACTGGTCAAATACAATTCCTCAGGTGCTAAATGGAGACCAGAAAACCATTCCTGTAGCCCAGCCTCTTTGCTTGGCAAAACTCGATACTCTTTGTCGTGAGCGCTATCTCGTGGCAGATTTATCGCCTGAAGATTTAGCAGATTTTCCCTTCAATACTCTAGGTGGTGCCTATTTCCAATATATGTGTCATGGTAAATTTTATGAATTCGACAAAAATCCGATGACTCCAGACTCAGATATGAAGTGGATCATACGTTTACTTCGTCAAACTCATGATTTTTACCATCTAACATCAGAAATTTATCATTATGACTGGGATGGAGGCTTTGTTGTTTATAACGATCCGCAATGTTATAAACGCGATCTACTGGTTTTATCTGAAGAAGTGTGTCTCTATGCTTTCATCCTAGGTCAAGTTCGCCTCAAAGCCGTTATCCCAATTATTGCTGAGTGGGCTAATCAGTGTATTTCCTATTGTTCTAAGTGGCTTAAAGATGCTTACCAGTTATCGCTTAAGACTCAAAATTTTGAAATTGTCCAACAATTTAGTTTTCCCACCTTTATTTCAGACTGTGAGAAGTTGACATATGCTTCATTTAAGCTAGATTGTCTTGATACCGAAATTTGTGTTGATGAGTATTTGGAGGAACTTTATGAAGTTCTAGAGCCTTTACGGAGTCATGCAACTCTAGAAGAACAAGAATGTAGAGATATGGTGTTAGAAAATTTTGAGCGAGGACTGCGAAGCGCTCCACTAGTCTGTTTCCAATGGGACCGCTATTTAAGTAATACACTTCAAGAAGTGCGAGAGTTCTTAAATATTCCTCGGCGTAAACTCTTTAAAGATGGTTCTTACTATCTAGACGCAGATTTGTATTAGACCTGATTAGCTCCCCGGAATATTTTTACCAAGGACTTGAATACTCACTGGGCAGTTGACAAGACCTACATCTATTCTGTTAGCAAAAATGTTATTTATTGTGATTTATGATGGCTTTCAATTCTTTGTCCGTAAAGTGTCCTTAGTTCTTAAGCAAAAATTTGTTTTAAATCAACTCATTTTATTGTATAATGACCAGGAAAAAATAGACCTAATAAATAGTTAGAAATAACTATAACTATTTTTTGAGGTTTTTTGTGTGAGGAGATTTGTGATAAAAACTTGCTATCTATTACCAATAATTTCAGTAGTCCTGGGTTGTAATGTGGCTATTTTATCCCCAGTAAGAGCTGAAGAAAATAACATAGAAACTACAGTAGTTGAAAGTCAAAATAATCAACAGCTTTGGGAACAAATGCGACAATATAACCGAAAACCACGCTCTTTAAAACAATTTAATAGCGTCGATCAGTTGCGTGACGTTTCTCCTGGGGATTGGGCTTATGAAGCCTTGCGCAACTTGGTAGAAACCTACGGCTGTATTGCTGGCTTTCCCGATGGCACTTTCCGAGGCAATCGCTCTCTGAACCGCTATGAGTTTGCTGCGGGTTTGAATGCTTGTCTGCAACAGATTGAGCGTTTAATTGCTAACCCTAGCTCCGATGAAGTTACCAGAGAAAATTTGGCAGTTTTGCAAAAGCTGACGGCAGAATTTGAAGGGCAGCTCTCAAGTGTCTTAGCTAGCACAGACAAACTAGAAGGAAGAGTAGACTTTCTCACAGAAAATCAGTTTTCTACTACTACGGTTCTGCGCGGAGATGCAATCTTAAATGCAATTAGTGCTTTTGGCAGTGAGGGAGCTGTTGGTTCTGATGAGGAACAAACAGAGGATATTGATTCCAATGTGACTTTTTCGGGGCGGGCACGTTTTGACTTTGATAGCAGTTTCACTGGTCGAGACCGACTGCGTGTTAGGTTTGAAGCAGGGAACATTAGTAATTTTGGTAGAAGTTTCACCGGAACAGACATGACCAGAATTAGTAGCGCCACTAACACTAACAACAATTTCAGAATTAGTTCATTGTTCTATGAAATTCCTCTGGGTGATCGTGGTTTGTTGTCAATTGCACCACTAGCTGAGTTTCCCACTAGAATTATTCCTTCACTCAATCCTGTTTCTTCAATCTCCTTGTTTGCTTCTGAGAGTCCTGTTTACGGATTTGCTTTTGGAACTGGTACAGGGATTTACTATCAGTTTAATGACGCAATTGCCGCTGGTCTTCACTATTTAGCAGGATCGGCTTCTGATCCTGGTTTAGGACTATTTAATGGTCAATATAGCACTTTGGCTCAGTTTACCTTCACCCCCTCTGACAGCTTGGGTGTGAGTTTAACCTATGCCCACTACTATTCTCCTGAGCCAGGTGACACAATTAACGTTACTGGTAGCCAAGGTAGCCTATTTGCTCAGGTGCCTTTTGGTGAAAATACGGCGACTTCCGCTAACGCCTTTGGTTTACAATTCTCTTATCGGTTTAGCGATCGCTTGCTGCTGGGAGGTTGGGCTAACTATACTAATGCCATTGCTGAATCTTCCCCCCGAGATAACGGTTTCGATGCTTCTAGGGGAGCTGATGCCGATATTTGGGGTTGGGCTGTTACGGCAGCTTTACCAGATTTAGGAGGATTAGGTAATCAATTGAATTTTATTTTTGGTCAACCTCCTAAGCTTACTAATAATGATGTTCCGAACCGTAGTGATGATGATTCTGCTTTCCATATTGAGCTTTCTTATCGCTACCGAATCGATGACAGGATTTTTCTGACGCCTGGTGTTTTGGTAATTACTAGCCCAGAGCACAATGATGAAAATGATGCAATCTGGCTCGGAATTCTCCGAACTGTCTTTTTACTGTAAGGGGAGTGTCAATTCATCACATTTTCCCACCAACTGAGCAAAGGATGATTTCTGTGTGGCAAGTATCGTCCTTTGACTCGTATCTTACTGAATATGCTGCGTAATTGACTTGAAGTAAGGCTGTGTAGCTTCCAGATTCACTATGTAGACTTATTCAGCAAGCCCTCTATAAACAGAGTACTTGCCTTCTACTTCGCATTTTGCTAAGTTGGTTTTAAACACTATTGAGTTCAGGAGAGACGAATTATGAGAGTTTTATAAATCTAGAGGGAGACTATGCGTATTGTTACACAAAAGAGACTAAAACAAGCTATTGAAAAACACTCTGATGCTGAACCAAGTATAAAAGCCTGGAAGAAGTTAGTAAAACAGCAAGGCTGGAATAGTTTTGCTGATGTCAAAGCTACTTCTCTTTTTGCACCAGACAAATTCAAGAATTTTGTCATTTTTGATATTGGAGGGAATAAGTATAGACTAATAACCTATATTGATTATGAGAGAAAAACTATATTTATTCGTTGGTTTCTTACTCATGCAGAATATGATAAAGGTAAATGGAAAAATGACGAATGGCTTAATAGCTAACCTTAATTAGGGGTGCTATAAATTCAACAAACTAAGATTGATATTACATCAATCTTAGTTCTAAGATTACTCGAATAGTACTACAATGACAAAATGCTATACAACAATATCAGTTACATACAATTGCTTACATCCTTCCCACCGCGCACCATAAAATCCGAAAAAGATTTTGATAAAACTCAAGCGGTCATTGATACTTTATTGGACAAAGAAGAATTAACAGAAGAAGAGGAAGATTATTTAGATTTATTAGGTATGTTAATCCATGAATATGAATCAGAACAAGAATTAGTTCCAGATATTTATGGAGTAGAACTTCTGAAAGTTTTGATTAATGAAATGAATTTAAAGCAAAAAGATTTAGTTCCTATTTTCAAAACTGAGTCAATTGTTTCTGATGTGCTTAAAGAAAAGCGAAAATTAACGGTTGAACATATTCAAAAGCTGGGAATTTTTTTTAATGTTTCACCAGCTGTATTCTTTCCCAATAATCCCTTAGAAAAAAATTTCTTAGAAATAGCTTAACAATTCAAGCATAGAAGCTGTCATGTATACCTTTGGTTATTTAAAAACTGAACACATGTATAGCTTTGAACACAAGATCAAGAACAATTTTGTCTAAGTCCCGTTAGTTGGGTTTTGCCAGTAGAGATAGAGATCAATTTTTGATAAAGTGCACAGTTATGGACCCGGTGCATCTAAAGCGCCTAACTACATCTGCACTCCATCCCCAGGATGACCAAACTCATTATCCAAATCCCTTGTTACAACGAGGAACGCTCCCTCGGAATTACCCTCAATGAATTGCCACGCCAACTGCGGGGTATTGACGTAATCGAGTGGTTAGTAATTGATGACGGCAGTCGCGATCGCACTGTTGAAGTAGCCCAAGCCTATGGGGTAGATCATATCGTTCGTTTGGCTAATAATCAAGGCCTGGCGAAGGCTTTTATGGCTGGTATCGAAGCTTCTCTTAAGGCTGGTGCCGATATCATTGTCAATACTGATGCTGACAATCAATATTGTGCGGCGGATATTCCTCTGCTGATTGAACCTATTCTCTTACAAGAAGCGGAAATTGTGGTTGGCGCTCGACCAATTAAGGAAATTCGGCATTTTTCTCCCAGTAAAAAACTTCTGCAAAAGTTAGGTAGTTGGGTAGTACGTCTTGCCAGTAATACCAAAATTCCTGATGCTCCCAGTGGCTTTCGTGCTTTTAGCCGCGAAGCTGCCATGCAGCTGAATGTGTTTAATAATTACACCTATACTCTAGAGACGATTATCCAAGCAGGACAAAAGGGTATGGCAATAACTTCGGTGCCAATTAGGACGAATCCGATTTTGCGCCCTTCTCGTCTAGTAAGAAGCATACCTTCTTATGTTATGCGATCGCTATTTACGATCCTGCGTATTTTTATGCTCTACAAGCCCCTGCGTTTTTTTGCACTTTTGGGTAGCTTACCCTTTAGTCTAGGGGTATTGTTGGGGGTTCGTTGGCTGGTGTATTTCTTGATTGGTACAGAAAGAACTAGGATTCCTAGTTTGATTCTGGCTGCTATTTTAATTCTAATTGGCTTTCAATTATGGATGTTTGGTCTAGTTGCTGATTTAATGGCAGCTAATCGCAGGTTGATTGAAGAGGTGCAGTTGCGTTTAAGGCGGAAGGATTTGGGTAAGTAGGGGAGATGGGGAGATGGGGAGATGGGGAGATGGGGAGACACGGAGACACGGAGACACGGAGACGCGGAGACACGGAGACGCGGAGACACGGAGACACGGAGACACGGAGAGGGGGAAGTGTACAACGGCTTAGTAGAAAAAGTTGCCCGTTGATTGTTCATGGCTATGAACTATGAGCTATGAACTATAAGCTATGAACTATGAGCTATGAACTATAAGCTATGAGCTATGAACAGTTTTCTAATAGAGATTTATTTGCCCAGTTGGCACTAGCCCAAATTCCGAAAGTTCTTACTCTGTTAGATCGTAATCCTCACAGTCCTACTTATGGCTGTTTTGACCGCAATTTCTGGCACTATAAGATTATTGATTTTCCTAGTGGTATGGCTCAGGAGTTTGTCTGGCCTGTTGCTTTGGCTTGGGATACGGATGTTAGGGATAATCCTTTTTATCGACAAGCTGCAATTTGTGATTGGGTTGAGGCGGGTATTCTTTATGCTGCTAAGAGTGCTCATCCGGATGGTTCCTGTGATGATTATTTTCCCTATGAAAGAGCGGCGGGAGCGGCGGCTTTTTCTCTGCTTGCCTGTGTTGAAAGTTATAAGTTGCTTAAGCTTAATAATCCGGTTGCTCTGGAGTTTTTTGCTAGGCGAGCTTCTTGGTTAGCTGAGCATCATGAAAGTGGACGTTTGACGAATCATCAGGCTCTGATTGTTCTTTGTTTGGAGTTACTTTCTGAGCTTTTGGGAACTTCCCAGTGGGATAAGGCGAAGGCTTTGCGCTTGGAGCGGGTGCTAGATTGGCAGAATCAAGAGGGTTGGTTTCAAGAGTATGAAGGGTGTGATCCTGGGTATCATACTTTGACTATTTCTTGTTTGGCTAGGATTTATCAGTTGAGAGCTGAGATTAGATTGAAGGAAGCGCTGAGTAAAGCGGTGGAGTTGGCGGCTTATTTTGTGCATCCTGATGGTTCTTATGGTGGAGAATATACTAGTCGCAATACTTATAATTTCTTTCCCCATGGTTTTGAATTAGTTGGTCAATGGCTACCGGAGGCTTTGGCAATTAATGACCGTTTTTTAGCAGGACTTGCTAAGGGTTTGGCTCCTTGTTATGCTGATGACCATATTATCGGTCATCATACTTGGAATTATTTATTAGCTTGGCGAGATTTTGTTAGTGATAATCGCCCTAGTCTTTCACCACGCCCTGATGGTCGCATTTGGTTAAAGGAAGCGCAAATATTGATTGATAGGCGTCAAGGTGTTGAGTTGTACTTGGCGCTTAATAAGGGTGGTACTTTCAAGCTGTTTCGGAATCAACAGTTGGTGGTTTCTGATACTCAGTTTTCTGTGCAAGTGAATGCTGGGGATAAAATCAAAAATGCGGTTGGTCATTTAATTGATCGTTACTCTGTTGAGGTTGATGATGATCAAATTGTGATTCAGGGTAAGCTTGGTTGGGCAAAACAGAAACAAATGACGCCAGCGAATTTAATAATATTGCGGGTGGTGATGCTTACTGTGGGGCGCTTTTTCCCAAATTTGATTCGTAAGTTATTACAAAAGATTTTAATTACTGGTAAAACTAAGGCTCCTTTTAGTTTTCGGCGTCAGTTGCAGTGGCAAGATGGGCAATGGGTGATTACAGATCAATTGCGGACTAAGTCTTGGCAAAATGTTATTAGTGCAGGTATTGGTTGTGACCAAACTTCTATTTATGTGGTGATGAGTCGAACTTTTCAGGTTGGGCAGTTACAGCCTTGGTTTGAGCTGACAGATGAGGTGAAAAAGCTTTCTGCTGGTCAAGTTTTGCAATTGGAGAGGAAGTTTTGAGGGGAAATTTTAGGCAAATTAATTGGGAAGTATATTATTTTTGCAAGTGGATCAACTGCCCTCATCCCCCAGCCCCTTCTCCCAAGCTTGAGAGAAGGGGAGCAAGTCTTTAAAGTCCCTCTCCCAGGATTGGGAGAGGGATTTAGGGTGAGGGCTAACAAAGATGATAGGTTAGAGTTAATTGCTCTTTCAAATAGCATGGGAATATTATTTCATTCTACTACATAATCCCCTTTACCGCCAGTCACCTATTAGAACAAAGGCTGCCCAGTAATAGGGATGACTGAATTCATCACTTTTCAACAGAGCTAACTGAGCCCGGCGAAGGGCTTCAGCTTTGGTAACGTTCGGTTGAGTCCATTCTTGGTAAAATTGAACCATAAGCTTAGCCGTGGATTCGTCGTTAACAAGTCTCAGAGTACCGATGATGCTCTTTATTCCAGATCTTAGGGCTAATCCTGATAATCCAAAAGGTACTTGATTAGTATTGTCAATCATATTACAGGCACTGAGGACGAGTAATTCAATCGAGTCGAATTTTTCCGGTTTTATTGAACGCAGTAACTCCTCGAATTCCTTAGATATCATTTTTCCATCCCCAGCCAATATAAATATATCTCCTGAATTAGATATACCACCATGGCTTGCCAAATGAACTATAGGGAAGTAAGAGGAATTAAGTTCTTTTCTCAGGGCTGTGCTAGTGAATTCCTGATTGAGTAGGACTGAACTAGGTATGATTGAGCTAATTTGTTCTATCTCCTTTTCAACATAGGTTAGTGGTGAAAATTTTTGGACGGGTTCAGATACTCCAGCAATTAAAGCTTTTAAAGGTCTTTGTAGCTTAGGCTGAGGCTCTAGTATTTGTAAAGCGGGGGTGACAGCGATCGCATATTTTTCTACTAAATACTGTTCACCATCATGGAGAGCTGCCATGGAAATATTTTTTAGAGAACTATTTGGCACAAATACCAGGGTCTTGATGTCGCTTTTATTTAACTTAGTTTTTACTGGTTTAATAAGCCAGTTATAAACTTTTTTTGACGTATCTAATAATTCTTTTTGATTCCTATAAACACGATTAGTTGTAAGAGATGACTTTTTGCTAAGCGTTTTTTCCACTTGTTGTGCAGATAAGCTTATTGAGTAATGGTGCAATGGTTGACCAGGTAAGTGAAGAATTACTTCCAAGCTATTTTTCAAAAGAATAGGATAGATTACTGCTGCTTGTGAATCAATCTGGTCAATTTGTATTGGATTAACATCGAAAGTAACTAGCTGACTAAAGTTGTTGAGTTCGGTCAAATGCAGAGACTCAATAAGCTGACGAACTTTTCTAAGATTTTTCTGGTTAGACCCAGTTTCTTTAGAGTTCAAAAATGACCAGATAAACCCTTTATAAACACTCTCTACAATTTCTCTAAAAGAAACTTGTATAGCTGGATTGATACTGGTCAAATCGCTACCTAAAGATTGGAGAATATCAAAAGCTTCGGCGTAAGCAGACAAAGCTCCTTGAGTATCTCCCTGAGCTGTAAACAAACGACCTTTGTTATTTAAAGCTTGGGCAAGAATGACTGAGTAATCTAGAGAATTTCTTTTATAGATATTTTCTAATATTTTCAAACTGTCTGAAACTGCCTTCTTAGCCTCATCCAATTGCTCAAGTTCCAGGTAGGCAATTGAAATATTGCTCAGCAGCATGGCTTGTTTGAGTTCATAGTCTTGAATCTCAAAGGAAAGAGCTGCTTGTTTCCAGGCTCTTTCTGCATCAGAACCCTTACTTGCTCTGTAAAGTTCTCCACCTAGTTTAGATAGCTGCGAGACATTTTGAGTTTCTTGCTTTGCCTTGTCAAGTTCTATCTTGGCAGAATCAACCTGGCGATTCGCTTCTATCACTAGAACTACTGCCAGTATTCCAGAAATCCCAGCACCCAATAACGCTAAAATTAACACGCCTAACCCGAAACGCATTTGCCGTTTAGCTTTCCGATTCGCCTCAGTTAGCACCAGATTTCTCTTCTCTAGCGCTTCCCTATCCTTTCTCTCCCTCTCTAACTCCGCATCAAACTTATCTTGAGCTATTTGTTCCTCAATTTCCCTCTTCTCAGCTGCCGCCAAAAACTGTTGATCCTGATAACTTAAATTTTTTCCCTTTGCCCAAACCTGAGCATTCTGTAGAGCATTCCCACGCAACAACCACGACTCATCCTTACCTTCCGACGCCACCCAAGCCCTAAACGCTTCCGAATAAGGGCGTAAAGCTGCTAATTCTTGCTCAATCCAGTCTTGATCAAAGACTTCACGATAAATACGGTTATAAACTTCAATAACTGGATAAGTTCCAACTCTTCGCTTAACCACTAACCCAGATAACAGTAACTTTCCTTCCTCAAAACTGTTATTGGCAACAACCTTCCCCTGCTGCCACACCTGCTGATACAATTCCAACAAATAGGCAGCACGTTGCTCATTACTGAGAATGCGATCGCGTATGGTCTTTAAATGTTCTGGTTCATCGGTAGCTTCCCAGTTATCGATAAAATGCGATCGCACTAACTTCTCAATCCATTCCTTCTCCCTCTCCCCCCTTTTGAAGGGGGGTTGGGGTGGATAAAAGCTTTTTAAGGATGGTTGTAGAGGCTCAAAAACTGAGGCAGAGCTTACCACCAATTTACACAGCTTTTGAGTAAGAAAAGGCTGTCCTCCTGTCCAATCTAATATCTCCTTGAGAACAACCTGCGAATTGCTAAAATATGTCTCCAATCCCCTAGCTAACGGCTCAACTTCCTGTAATTGAAAACCATGTAACTCAACTGCCCGTCCAATATTAAACGGAGTTCTATCTTTATCTGCAATTAAATCCCCCGGTGTAGCCACCCCCAACAACACAAAACTGAGACGCTTATAGATAGGATTTTCTGCTCGTTTGTTGTAACAAGCCCGAATTAGGGCAAAAAAGTCATCCTTAAACCCCAATTGCAGAACACTATCAATTTCATCAATAAAAATAACCAGGGGTTGGGGGATTTGTGTCAGTAATACCTCTTCGATAAACTCCCGAAAAATTTGTACTGCTGGAATATCCCTGTGTTCATTGAGCCAACTGCGAAAGGAGAATTTTTCCTGTAAACCAAATCGGTTAATCAGAGTCTTGGTTAAGCCTCCATACCACTTCTCCGGAGTAACTTGTTGTATCCCTAACTCAGTAATATCAACTGATGCACAAGCCACACCCTCTGTTTGCAGCCGTTTCATGGTTTGCACTCTCAGTGAAGACTTGCCCATCTGACGGGAATTCAACACATAACAATACTCTCCAGCACGCAATCGTTTGTAGAGCTCCCCGTCAGCACTACGCACCACATAACTACTAGCATCTGGTGGTAGGCATCCTCCAATCTGATAGGTTTCTGTGCTCATCAGATTTCTCCGAGGCGCTCTCTAAAATACTGTCGATACAAATTACAACTCACCATCACCTCATTGCCCCGCTTCTTCACTAGCCCCATGCTGTGTAACTTATAGGCTGACATCGATTTCAAACGCACGGGATAATCGGCGTCAATGACTTGCAACAGTGCCTCCGTTAAGTCTTGGTGTTGTTGTAAGATGCGCCAAAGATGTCGCTGGTGGTTGGCATAGATTCCGGCATCTGTGGGAGCCTCTTGCAGCAGTTGCTCCAACGAATCATTGCCGTTGATTTGGCAGTGAGAGAAAGCTTGCTCTACTAGATAAGGATGACCTCCCACTATCTCCATAAGTTGTTCTACAATAGACTGACTCCAATCCAGTCGATATTGTTGTGCTAATTCCTGGACTTGTGAGAGGGTAAATTCTGGTAATTCAATCGCTAGTCCCACATTAAAGGGAGATTCATTAATATTGAGGGGTATATAAACTTCTGTCGAATGGACAACAACCAACCGCAGCTGTTTCCAGATTGGTTCCACTTTACCTCGTTCGTGCCATGCCCTCAGCAATCCCAAAAATTCTGAGGCAACCTCACTATAGGGAAAAATTCTATCTACCTCATCGAGACATAAAACTACTGGAGAGCTAGCTTGAGGCAGAAGATATTTCTCAAAGTATTCGGTACAATCCACCTTAGAAGTGGAAAATTCTTCATCCCAATACTCTGCCAACCGATTCGGCATCCCCAAAATTTGACCTACACTGATACAAAACCATTTGAAGAATCGATCCACATTGGTCAAATCAGTGCGATTAGCTAAGTGAAAATTTAAATGAGCCTTTCGGTAGCCCTTCTCGGCAAGCTTACCCAAAACTCTCACCATCAGCGATGTCTTACCCATCAGTGTCGGGGCTTTAATCCTCACTAAGGCACCAGGGCGTCTCAGGGTTTCGTAGCAGGATTTTTCAATGGGAGGACGTTCTACATAAATCAAGGAAGAGTCTTCCTCAGGGAAGTCTGTTATCACTACCTCTGAGTCTACTTTCCCATTGTTTGAGGTATTGTGATCAATATTATCCTCAAAATCTGCGATTGCATTCCAGTCTTGCCCCAACCGCTCACTAATTTCTTTAAAATTCCAGTTATCTACAGCTCTGCCATTGAGGTAGTTATTGAGGGTTGATAGAGATATCCCCAACTCCTCAGCTAAATCTTTCTGGCGAGGAAAACCGTTGCGCTTAACGGCTAATTTTACCTGGGAAATATATTCTGGACTAACTCTCAGTGAGCGGGACATGATCAAGATTGGATGAGCTAATCCAACTATAACCGCCTTTTATCGCAATTTAGCCCAATTCAAGCACAACTCCGCTACAACTCGGCAAATCAATCAAATCAACTATAGCTCGACAATAACTCACCTCAACTCAACAACTTCCACTATCTGAACCCCTTTAGCAGTGAGGTTTTATGAAATTGTAGTTCACTTCAAGCAACCTCAATGAACAACAATCTCGAAAACTTCCAAACCCTTCTAGAAATTTTGTTACTCGTTCTAACTATCTCCAGTCAATCGCCGTGGTTAGGTATTGCCGCCGCTATTGGTGCATTACTGTGCTTGTTCATCGACTCTGATGATTCAGATAACGGTGAAGTTTAACGAAAGTAGTGGGGAGAGAACAAATAGTTTATCAAAACCCTCTCCCCATCTCCCCATCTCCCCCCCCCCCCCTCCCCCCCACCCCCCCCCCTCCCACCCCCCC
>JAAHGS010000174.1 GCA_010692645.1 Symploca sp. SIO2E9 | reverse complement strand
TGGGGGGATGGGGGGATGGCTCGGGGAGATGGGGGGATGGGGAGAGGGGGGGATGGCTCGGGGAGATGGGGGGATGGGGAGAGGGGGGGATGGGGAGAGGGGGGGATGGCTCGGGGAGATGGGGGGATGAGGAAACTGGGGAGAATCAAGCACAATGAATAATTTTACCTATACCCGTGCTAACTCGTTGTCAGATGCTGTAAACCAGGCAGTTGCTGACCAAAATTCCATGTTTATTGCAGGTGGGACGAATTTAGTTGACCGTCTCAAAGTATTCTTAGACCAGCCATCGCAACTAATTGACGTCTCTCGGCTACAGATGCAGGAGATTGAACCAATGGCTAATGGTAGTCTTCGTCTGGGAGCTTTAGTAAGTAACACCGCAGTAGCAGACCATAGTGATATTCGCCGCAATTATCCGATCTTAGCCCGAGCGATTCTCTCTGGTGCCTCTCAACAAATTCGCAATCTAGCTACGGTAGGTGGTAATCTCCTACAACGCACCCGCTGTCCCTATTATTACGATACTGCCTTTGCTTGCAACAAAAGGCAACCAGGGACCGGCTGTCCCGCAGTCAACGGAATTAACCGCACCCATGCTATTCTTGGTGCCAGTGAAGATTGTGTGGCAGTTAATCCCTCAGATATGTGTGTTGCTCTGGCTGCCTTAGATGCGTTAGTGGAAGTGGAAAGTCCTCAAGGGCAAAGGCAAATACCGTTTGCTGATTTTCACCGTTTACCAGGAAATAGACCTCAACAAGATACTAATTTAGAGCCTGGGGAATTAATTACAGCAGTTATTTTGCCTCCAGTATCCTTTGCTAAATCTGGAGTTTATTTGAAAATACGCGATCGCACTTCCTATTCCTTTGCTTTAGTTTCTGTGGCGGCAGCTGTAAACTTGGAAGGGGAGCAAATCTGTGCTGTACGCTTGGCAATGGGTGGGGTAGCACATAAGCCTTGGCGAGCAACAGCAGCAGAAGAGTTTTTAATTGGTAAATCTGCCGATATCGCCACCTTTTCTCAAGCAGCAGAAATTGCCTTGCAGGGAGCCAAACCCTTAACTCACAACGGTTATAAAATTGAACTGGCAAAGCGGGCGATTCGCCGCGCACTCAGGGTTTCTGCCCAAGGAGGAGGTTTAGTTTGAATAAGGCAACTACTACTGGTATTAACCGTAAGGATGGACGAGCCAAGGTTACGGGTGCAGCAATCTACGCTGCCGAACACCAAATTCCTGGTTTGGTTCATGGTTATCTGGTGACTGCTAACATTGCTCATGGGCGAATTACAAGTATCGATACCCAAACGGCAGCTAAAGCACCAGGAGTGATAGCGGTGTTTACACCTCAAAACGCACCTCCAATATTTAAGCCAAGCAACGATTTTATGAACTCGAAAATCTACGAGGCGCGGCTGCCGTTATCAGATGACAAAATTTACTACGCAGGGCAAATTATTGGCTTGGTAGTAGCAGATTCTTTGGAAAGGGCACGCCACGCAGCCCATTTAGTTAAGGTAGAATACGCCACTCTACAGCCGATTATCGAGGCAAAAAATGCCAAATTCCAAGAATCTCCACCCATGCTTGGGGAAGAGATGATATTTGAGAAGGGGAATTTTGCCATCGGGGATTTTGACAGTACTATGGCAGCTGCAACCACCAAAATTACAGCTACTTACACAACTTCTAACGAACTACAAGCACCGATGGAACCCCACGCCATCATTGCCCACTGGCAAGATTCAGACTCTCTAACTATCTATGAACCATCTCAGTGGGTATTGGGCAGCCAACGCACCTATGCAGAACTTTTTGGACTTCAGAAAGAGCAGGTACGTATTATTACACCATTTATTGGTGGAGCTTTTGGTTGTAAAGCTTTTCCTTGGCCCCATGGTATTCTCTGTGCAGCAGTAGCCCGTCAACTTCAACGCCCCCTAAAAGTTGTTCTCAGTCGCAGACAAATGACAGCTAATACCGGGCATCGCTCTGAAACTGAGCAGAAAATTAGTTTGGGAGCAGATGCCGATGGTAAGCTGGTGGCGATTGACCATGCCGTTAAATCAATTACCTCACCAGTTGATACTTTTACTGAACCCTGCACAATCATCACAGCAGCTATGTACGCAGCACCAAATCTGCGCACTCAGCAGGAATTAGGGGTAATGAATGTGGGGATAGCGACATTTATGCGTGCCCCAGGAGAAGCCCCTGGTTTGTGGGCGCTAGAGTCAGCAATGGATGAATTGGCATGGGAATTAAACATAGATCCGGTCGAATTGCGGTTAAAAAATGAAAGCAAGGAACACCAACGCCGGGGTTTACCTTTCTCTGCCAAGCATTTTGCTGAGTGTTTGCGGGTGGGGGCACAACAATTTGGTTGGCAAGATCGACCAAAACAGGTGCGATCGCTCAGCCGTGAGCATAAACTTATAGGTTGGGGTATGGCAGGAGCAAGCTTCCCTGGTTTACGAGATTCAGCATCAGTCAAGGTACGCTTGTTAGCAGATGGTACTGCCGAAATCCTCACTAGCGGCAATGATATGGGTACTGGTGCCTATACAGTGGTTGCAGGTACAGCAGCTGAGGTATTGGGGCTATCAGTAGAACAGATACGGGTTAAAATGGGCGACTCTTTACTCCCAAATGGAGGGCTCGCCGGTGGTTCCCAAATGACGGCAACCCTTGTGCCAGCAGTTATCAAAGCTTGTGAGGAAGTTCTCAAGACAGCTCAAGTAGCAACTGCCCAGGAAGCATTTAATATCCTGCATCAGTCTGGAGAGAATGCATTTGAAGCTACAGCCTCCTCTGCTCCCAGTGATGAGCGCAAAAAATGGGCATTCCAGTCGTGGGGCGCACATTTTTGCGAAGTGAGCGTGGATGAAGAAATTGGACGCTTACAGGTAAACCGTTGGGTGTCAGTAATGAATATTGGGCGAGTTATGAATGCCAAAACTGCCGCCTCTCAAGTACGGGGTGCTGTAATTATGGGTATTGGGCAAGCTTTGATGGAGCAGTGTCTTTTTGACCCCAACCTTGGCTATCCTGTAGTTTATGACCTTGCCACTTATCACTTTCCTACCCACGCCGACATCCCACGCATTGAGGTGACATTTGTTGGTAAACCTGATTTCAACTTTAATCCCGCAGGGGTGCGTGGTGTTGGGGAAATTGGAATTACAGGTGTCTCAGCTGCGATCGCAAATGCTATTTATCATGCTACAGGTAAACGTATCCGTGATTTACCAATTACGCCGGATAAGTTTTTGTAAGTAATAAGTAATAAGTAATAAGTAATAAGTTTTTAGCAGAAGCTATGGTTTGTAATTAAAAGCCCAATCTTGAAATTCTTCTCTACTCATCTGTGAGTGTTCCTGCATCTGCTGATCAGAATTCTTGGTATCAGTTGTATAGTAACGCATTTCACCTAAAGCACTACGACCTTGCATCAGTTGTGTACGAGGTATGCGACGCTGTTGGTAGCTAGCCAAAGCTTCTTGAATGCTGGATGCTTGGGAACAACATAACGTTAGTTCATAGGCGTCTTCAAAAGTGCTATTGGCTCCCTGCCCCAAAGCCGGTGCCATGGGGTGAGCTGCATCACCTAATAAAGTAACTCTACCTTGACTCCAAGATTTTAGCGGTAAGCGATCGCAAATTGGTGTCTCCAAAATTTGTTCAGCTGGAGTTACTGCCACAAGCGAGCGCAATGATTCTCCCCAGTCAGCTACTTGATTAAGAACCCGAGATTTGACCTCACCTGCATCTTGGGAAAGACTATAATCCCGTGATAACTTACGATATAGCCAAGCAATATAGCCATCACCGACATTCAGCAGATACATAAATTCTTTATGACCTTTAACAAATCCGAGTTCACCCGGATTAAGTATCTCTTGGTTACACTTGATAACAGTACGCCAAGACATACTTCCTAAATAACGGGGTTTACCGTCTCCAATTAAAGCTTCTCTAATCACAGAATTTATACCATCGGCTCCAATTAACAAATCTGCACTAACCTTTTCTCCATTCTCAAAATATATTGATACATGATGATCATCTTGTTCAAAACCGACGCAGCGGTGGTGAAGATGAATACTCTCAGAGGGCAGTTTAGATACTAGAATTTGCTGTAAACGCCACCACCAAACAGTTATCAATGGCTGACCATATTTATCTTGGAACCTGCTGGCTGGGTTAGTGCGGATTGTTTCACCTTGAGTGTTTTTTAAAACGGTTTTACTAACCTCACAACCTGAATTTTTGATAGTTTCTACTATTCCAGGTTCAATAGCATCTAAAAAATTTAAACCATTTGGCAACAACCCCAAACCTCCACCAACAGGGCGAAAATCTTGGGCTTTTTCGTACACTTGAACTTCACACCCCAATTTCCGGAGTGCGATCGCAACAGCTAAACCACCGAGCCCAGCACCAATAATCGCTACTTTTTCTATAAATGGTGTCGATAGCTTCCCAAGTTGAATTTTTTCTTGTGCGCTTGTGTGGGTATTCATAGTGGGTATTCATAATTTAATTTAACGGTATAGGAACAGTTGACTTTACTGACTCGCGTTCGTGTAATTTATTGAACCAATTTCTTAAATTATGATATCGCGAAAGCCAATCTTCATTTAAGCGAAGGCTGTAGTAACCCACAGAACATAAGGCTGCTATGTCTGCTGCTGTCCAGGTGTCATCGCTTAATAAGTATTTAGATTGGGCTAAATTCTATTCATCAGATATCTCCAGAAAAGTCATAAAATTTCCTTCATATAATTTATCCAAAATTGTTATTTTATCATATAAAGGGAGTCTCCAGCAGCAAAGATGAACGAGATAGATGCTATTTTAACAGCATTCGCAGCAAGTCAACATAACCATGAACCAGTATTTCTGGCTACTGTTGTCAATATCCAAGGCTCTACCTATCGCCAACCCGGTGCCCGGATGCTGATCACATCAACAGGTAACATGGTAGGAACTATTAGTGGTGGTTGCTTGGAAAATGATGTATTTGAGCATACTCGTGTCTCGATGCCAGATCGGCAACCAATAGTTGTCACCTATGACACCACTGCTGATGAGGATATTGTCTGGGGATTTGGACTTGGTTGTAACGGTGTGGTCAAAATCCTCATTGAGTTATTAGAACAAGATCATCGACTTAACCCCTTAGCTTTTATTAATCAATGTTTCCACAACAAGCAACCAGGTATTATTGCCACTGTTATTGCTATCGAAGGTACAGTTAATGTTAGAGTTGGGGAACGTTTAATACTTAAATCAGACCATAGTGTAAATACTAATATTCAAGAACCAGCCTTGAAAGCTGTTCTACTCCAAGAGGCTCAATTTGCCCTGCAAACTCAAAAGTGTGGTTTCCATAAATATCAACTAGCACAAGGTAAAGTAGATATTTTTATCGAGGTTATTAAACCACCCCCAAACCTGATAATTTTTGGTGCTGGTCGTGATAGTATACCAGTAGCGCAGTTTGCCAAAGCCTTAGGTTGGCGAGTTACTATTGTTGATTGTCGAGCCACTGAGGTAACTAAAGAACGTTTTGTGATGGCTGATGAAGTCATTCTCACCCGCCGGGAGATTCTACACAAGCAAACATGTGCCGATGATTACACCATGGCAGTGGTAATGACTCATAACTACCTCGATGATTTAGAAATTCTCAAAATACTAATACCTTCTACTAGCAGCTATATAGGTTGTTTAGGCTCGAAGCAACGCACTGAAAGGTTACTGCAAAATTTACGTACAGAGGGAGTACAATACAACCAACAACAACTACAAAAGTTACACGCTCCTATTGGCATTGATATTGGTGCAGATACACCAGAGGCAATCGCCTTATCCATTATTACTGAAATTCAAGCGGTTCTAGCCAAACGTGGTGGTGGCTTTTTAAAAAACCGCATTGAACCAATTCATGAACGAAATCAAGTCAAGGAAATCTCAATTATGGATTTGGGATTTGGGATTTGGGATTGGGCAACGGGGAACAGGTAAGAAGAGAAAATGTATCTCACTCCTTCAAGAGTTGTTATTTCATTTACAAATTAGTTGTAAACCTAGGAGGTATTTTTTTAGATTAAAATAAAATCCCGCATCTCTTTTCCATCTTGCCTTTTACCTCTTGTCTTTGATTTTTGCCTGAACAAGTATGTTTACAACCCAAATACAAAAGCTATTTATTTATATTAACTATAATTTCTCAGTATTAATTATGACATGAAAAATATCAATCTCCGACTCAATAATACCACCGAGTCAAATATTGCCATTATTATTTTGGCAGCCGGTGCCTCAACCCGTATGGGTACCCCTAAACAACTCTTACCCTATCAGGGAAATAGCTTACTTTGCCATACTATAGAGACTGCCATTGCTTCAGTCTGCAACCCTGTAGTGGTAGTTTTAGGAGCAAATGCCCAACAAATACGTTCTGAAGTTAACCAACCTTCCTTAATGGTAATTAAAAATCCAGATTGGCATTTGGGAATGGGTTCTTCAATTCGTAGCGGAATTCTATTCCTTGCTAATTATTCTCAAACCATAGACGCAGCAGTTATCGCTGTTTGTGATCAGCCTTTTCTTGCTACTGAAATTATTAATCATCTCGTTGCAGCATACCATGCTACAAGAAAACCCATCGTTGCTTGCCAATATGCAGATACATTAGGTGTACCTGTTTTATTCAGCCATATATTTTTTTCAGAATTAGCAACCTTAGGTGAAACAGTAGGTGCCAAAAAACTAATTAATAAATACTACAACGAAGTATTCAGTATTCCCTTTCCACGAGGTGTAATTGACATTGATACACTAAAAGACTACCTGCAGCTACAGACAAAGTTTCTGCTTTAAATATTTTTTTCCTTCTGTCCTCTATCTTCCACAAAAAAGTATAGTACAAGTAGTCTAATATTATAGCAACGGACATGTCGGTTAGGACATCCTATTTTGATTTAAAGGGAACAGGGAACAAGAAAGTGTCCTAACAGCTGTGGCGACTGCTATAAGTAATAAGTGACAGCCAAAATACTTATTACTTATTACTTATTACTTATTACTTACTTAAAAACCATTTGCAGCGAATATTTAGGTAATCGATATTACGGATTAACATTCAAACGTCCGCTACAAATCAGCTTTCCTGGAGTCATAAAAAGTTCAAAAATATCAACTTCTGAACCTAAATCTAGCAAGAAGTTATCTAGAATTAAGGGAGGTTGTTGGGATATCTGAATTTTAAGAGGACTGAGTCGTAGTGCTTGGGGCGTCGCTAGTTGGATACCAACTTGAATTACTACTGGTATTGATATCAAAGCATTATTGGTCATAGTACCACTAAGCTTCAATCCTCCTTGCTCAATATCAATCTTTTGCCAAGCGATTTGTTTGTATTGTAGCCCTGGGGCTAAATTGGCAATTTTATCTTCTGTAATTAGTGTAGCCAGTAACTCACTCAAAGCTTTCGAGAGCAGAGGCGTTGACAGCGAAGCTTGAAGATCCCTGCCTTCGAGTAAAAGCCAAGCAACCACTGGCACAGGTTCGAGAAGTCGTAGAGGTTTACCTTTGAGTACTCCAGAGAAGTTGAAGCGAATGTTAGTGCCTTCTAGTTTAATTTTGCTAAGATAAAGTCCCTGATAGACTGCGCGGCTTGCGGCTATAGAGACGCTGGGGATATGGCCGCCGAGAAGTTGGCGATCGCCCCCAGTTATGTTACACTGCAAAGCTTCAACTTGCTCAACTTGCGTGCTCAACCATAGCTGTAGCGCTGGAGATACAACTTTGCTAATTATTCTGCTTTGCTTGGGCTTCAAAGTTGCTAGAATCTCAACGCTCATCTTACCTCACACCAAAGAAAGTACATCATCCTCACAGACTCAATTGACAGCCATTCGAGCTACTAAGACCTTGCTATTGCCTGGCTCTGAGTCCTAGATCTATGTCATTATCCGCATTCTTGTAATATTTGTACATAGTCTATATCGGTTGCGCTTGGTGCTAGTCCTCTCCAGAGGAAGAATCTTAATCTTTAGGGTTTGTTCCCTACCAAGACAGCAATCTTCTCTTGTCAAAAGCTCATACAGGAGTCTGACTATGGAGGAAAGAGTACAAAAAATTCTTGCCCAGTGGGGTATTGCCTCACGGCGTCACGCTGAGACAATAATCTTAGCAGGGCGAGTAAGGCTCAATGGTAGGATTGTGCATCTGGGACAAAAAGCCAATGTAGAAACAGACTTGATAGAGGTCGATGGTATACCTATCGAGGTATCCAAGCGCCCAAAATTCAGCTATCTGTTGCTCAATAAACCTGCGGGAGTAGTTTCTACCTGCTATGAGCAAAAAAAACGCTCTACTGTCTTGGATTTACTACCTCCGACAATTAGAATAGGTCAGGGTATCCATCCCGTGGGACGCTTGGATGCCGCCTCTACAGGTGCGCTAATCCTCACAAATGATGGAAAACTGACATTTAACCTCACTCATCCTCGTCATCACATTCCTAAGACTTATCATGTTTGGGTGCAAGGTCATCCTCCTGAATCAGTGCTACAAGCCTGGCGTCAGGGTGTTGACCTCTCGGGAAAAACAACTTTACCAGCTCTTGTCAAGGTTCTTAAGCGTACTCACCAGAAAACACTTTTAGAAATTGTCTTGACAGAGGGCAGAAATAGGCAGATTAGACGTGTCGCAGAACTGCTAAGCTATCGAGTGATTCATCTACATCGCACTGCAATTGGTCCGATTCAATTGCAATTACCTGGTGAGCCCATACTCAAAAGTGGTCACTACCGTTATCTTAAAGATTTTGAAATCAGTTTCCTTAAATCCAAACCCTAGTCTACCTAAAGTTACTCAAAATGCCAGCAGAGGTCAAGGAGAAGCGTGTATGAAGGAGAATAAAATCCATTTTCAGCAAGAACAAGCTAATAAGCTGGAAGAACTGGGTTCTTACCTCCGTCAGTGCCGCACTCAGCAGTCCCTCTCCCTAGAGGAAGTTACAGCTCTAACCCGAATTCCGGCACGACTTTTGCATGCAATTGAGGAAGGCAGACTTGAGGACTTGCCAGAAGCAGTTTACATTCAAGGGTTCATCAAAATCTTTGCTGAGGCACTAGGTCTCAATGGGGCAGAGTTGGCTAGTGCTTTTCCCACTGGCACAAGTCTAGAGTATAAGAAAAACTCCTGGCGACGCTTACCGGCAGCTCAACTGCGACCTTTGCATCTTTACCTGTTATATATATTTGTGGTGATTTGTGCCGTCAGTAGTTTATCTTTATTGGTTAGACGCTCTGCTGTCAGAGTAGTTACCAGAGAGGACTACTTGCAACAAACAGCTAATTTCGTAGAATCCCCCAATTTCCAACCGCAGTTAGAGGCTACTGAATCTGTCTTTGCCAACTCACCTAGTCAAAATAAGCCAGTTCAAGTTGATGTCATCCTCCAAGAAAGATCCTGGATTCGGGTAGTTGCAGATGGAAAAACAGAATTTGAGGATATCCTACCAGAAGGAACGCAGCGCACTTGGGTGGCTGAGGAAAAATTGATCATCCGTGCTGGTAATGCCGGAGGTGTCCTCGTTGAGTTTAATGACAACATTAGCAAGCGTATGGGTGCTCCTGGTGCAGTTGAGGAATTAACATTTGCTGCTAACCCTCGCTCTTAAAAGCTAGAATTTAGCAAGTTTCAAGTTGCAAGTTGGTTAGAAAAAGTAGTGCGATCAGAGTTTTAATTAGCCTCATTCCTGATATTGATAATCATCAGGGAGGTTTTGCCATTGCCACTATTTGTTACAAAGCTTTACATCGTCTTCTATTTGCATACACCTCCTCTTTACACCAATTTGCTATTACAATATCATTAGACATCTCCAATAATTATGCTAGAACCCTTATGCTACCCTTCCCAAATCGAGGTTTCTGGAGATGTCTATTAGGCTGAAGTTAAGTCGAAAAATGTGGAGGATCTTTGATTATAAAGCGCCTCACCTTCGGCATTCCTGAACCACTGCACCGAGTCATTAAAGGAAAAGCTGTTGACAGGCTGTGGTTATAGCAGATATGTTGATGGAGTTGCTAACAGAGCATTATAAATATATACCCAAAGAGTTTTATTCTACTGTAGAACTATGTTTTGTTGATAGTGGTGGTTATGAGAATAATAATGACAATGACCTATCAACTGTTTATGCAACTGGTAAATCAAAATTGGAGTGGAATGAGAGTTTACTTATAGAAGTCTATAATTCTTTGCCTAGTGATGGCTCATTTGTTTTAGTCAATTATGATTTTGTGGGACAACCAATTTTAGAACAAATGGAGAGGTCTGTGGAATTATTATCTAACTATCAAACTACTCTTTGTACTATGTTATTAAAGCTTGAGCAGACTAGTCAAAGATATATAGACATTCAATCTGTACTGCCACATATCGATAAACTCCGTCACTTTGATATCGTTTTTGAAAGACTTCAATCAAGACTGCCAACAACTAAAATCAGGCATGGAAATTTAGCTGTCACAGTAGAATTTAAAGATGCAGAAATTCAATTGTTACCTGCTATCAGACATGAATCTGGCTTTAAGATAGCTGATTTTACTGGCAACAATTGGTCTACCATAAAACCAAGAGAATTTACAAATTGGCTGACAGAGGTTAACAAAAATAATGGTAGAAAGATTGTTCCAACTATTAAACTAGCAAAATCTATAATTGCGGGACTTCCAAAAAGTCAACGTCTAAGTGGTTATCATACTGAATCTATTGCTGTGAAAATATTTCAAAAATATCAAGGTCTAAAAAGAACAAAAGATATGTTGGCATACTTCTTTGATGAAGCGTCAAGGCAAGTATTGCAACCAATTAGGGATATAACAGGTCAATCTATGCATGTAGATGATCATCTTGGTTCAGTAAGTAGCGCAGAGAGGCAAAAAATATCTAAATCTTTAGACAGAATCAGTCGTCGAATGAAAAACGCTGACTGTACACAATCAATTAATCAATGGCGTGAGATTTTAGACTAGGTAGATTATGGAAATACAAGAACTTAAACATCATCACCGAATCATTGATATGATGCTATCTATGCATTAACCTGGACAGTCTAACAAATCGCTACAGTATTGCTTCAAAATTGAATTGAATTTGGAAAATTAAGCGATTAGCTTCACTAGTGCCAGAGGCGATCGCAGCAACGAGAAATCAAGCATATGAGGCTATAATGACTGATGCTGCGATTGGCGCGGTAGCGCCAGCGCTAAAAGCGTACGCTTAACTACCAGGTAAGATGCGCAGTAGATTTGGCTCAAACTTAATTTTGTGCTGCCCTACCATAAATGTAAGTCAAAGTTTTGAGTCGGTCGCTAAGTTCTGGAGTCAAGGCATCTGGCAGATAACGCCACTCCCAATTACCTTGAGTAGTTCCAGGTTTATTCATGCAACCTTCTTCACCCAAATCTAAAAGATCCTGCACCGTAATTATCGCCAAATTAGCTATGCTACTCAGTGCTAATCGGATCAAATCCCAATTAACACCATCTGAACTAATACCACCCAAGTAGCGTATAAGGTTTTCCCTTTCATGCTCTGAGATCTGATTCAACCAACCTCTGGTGGTATTATTATCGTGAGTACCTGCATAAACAATGCAGTTGCGGGTTAAATTAAAAGGCAAATAAGGATTGCCCGGTCCTCCACCAAAGGCAAACTGCAAAATCTTCATGCCAGGAAACTCAAAGCTATCCCGTAACTCTTCCACTTCTGGTGTGATTACACCTAAATCCTCAGCAATAATTGGCAGTTGACCTAACTCTTCTCGGAGTACTTCAAAAAGAGCAGTTCCTGGAGCTTTAATCCAGCGTCCATTAATAGCAGTTTCTTCACCTTGTTCCACCTCCCAGTAAGCCTCAAAGCCCCGGAAGTGGTCAATTCTCAGGACATCAACATATTCAAACATCCGGCGAATGCGTTCTATCCACCATTGGAAGTGATCTTTCTCTAACTCTTCCCAGTTGTAAACCGGATTACCCCATAACTGCCCTGTTTCGCTGAAATAGTCGGGGGGAACACCTGCCATCCATGCGACTTCACCAGTTTCCTCATCAATAGCAAAGAAGTCCCGATGCGCCCAGACATCAGCACTATGATGAGCAACATAAATGGGAATATCACCAATAATCTGGATCTGGTTTTCGTTGGCATATTCTTTTAGGGATGACCACTGGCGGTAGAACTCAAACTGCAAGTATTTGTGGAAATAAATCTCCCCACTAAGTTCTTGTCGCCATTTTGCCACAGCCTTTGGTTGAGCCTTAGCAATCTCTGGTTCCCAAGTATGCCAGCTAGTTTCATCAAAAGCTTGATGAAGTGCCATAAACAAGGCATAGTCTTCCAGCCAGCTAGCTTTAGCTTGGCAAAATTGAGCGAATTTGAGTTGCTGCTCCTCGGGAGCATTGGATTTAAAGTTAGTGCAAGCTTGACGCAGCAGTTGCCACTTGGTTTGAATTACTGGATCATAATCTACCTTGTCGAGGGCAAACTCCGGTACATTGGCTAAGTCTGCATCTGTTAACAAACCATTCTCTTGCAGTTTTTCTGGGCTAATTAGCAGTGGATTTCCTGCCATAGCTGAGTAAGACATATATGGAGAGTTACCATATCCAGTGGGACCCAAGGGTAAAATTTGCCAGAATTGCTGGTTACTCTTGGCTAAAAAGTCAATAAATTCATAAGCTTGTGAACCTAAGTCTCCAATACCAAAGCGACTAGGTAAGGAAGTTGGGTGCAGCAGAATACCACTAGATCTAGGAAGCAGCATAAATCCTATAGATTATAGATAAGAGGCAAGATTTATTGAGCAAAAAAAATGGGTAAGCAAGCCTCCCCCTTGCAGGGGGACTTTTCTTTAGGCTAAACTAATATTAGCGGTAATGCGCACGGGTGAACGAAAAAAAGAGTGGGGGAACAAGTAAGCAGACGCTCCAGACGCCCAGACGCTCCAGACGCGGAGAAATCAAATGCCACCCAAAATTTCGTTCACCCAATGCGCACATAGAAAAAGCGGAGTAGGTCTAGCGGACAACTTCTGAGCCGGAACCCTGGTAGCAGAAATCCTAAATCTTGTATAAATGTGGAAGTCGTTAAGGCGAGTACTCGAAAAATATCGCTTCGGAAGCCGTCGGGCAGTCGGTATACGCTTTCTGAGGGCAAGTTCATGAGAATCCCCGAGAAGAAAGAATCTCCTTCCTTCAGGTAGGGGAGTGCCAAATTAGCATGTCTAGGAACAGATTAAGGCAAATAAGAAGCTTGAAAATTGTCTTAAAGCTTAACCTTGATTAAGGTATGCTGGAGAGCGTCATGGCAATCAACTTTTGTATTGGTTTAACTTGTGAGTTATCGAAATCCAGCTCCCACCGTTGATATCATCATTGAGTTAGTAGATAGACCACACCGACCGATTATTTTAATTGAACGCCGCAATCAACCATTTGGCTGGGCGATTCCCGGTGGCTTTGTTGATTACGGTGAGTCGGTAGAAACAGCAGCAAGGCGGGAAGCTTTCGAAGAAGTTAGTTTACAAGTAGAACTGATTGAACAATTCTACGTTTATTCAGACCCTAATCGTGACCAACGTCAGCATACGATCGCAATTGTATTTATAGCAACAGCGACAGGCGAGCCAAAAGCAGCTGATGATGCTAAAAATATAGGAATTATTCATCCTTGGGATGTCCCCACAGAACTCTGCTTTGACCATGACAAGATTTTGCGCGACTACTGGCATTATCGTCACTATGGAGTTCGTCCTCGACTTTGAAAGAGAGGGGGAGAGGGGGAGATGGGGAGAGGGGGTTATCTGTTAGAACGAAACTTGGTATGATTACCGATTGTTCGTAAATTGATAGCATTGACATCCTCCCAGCGCGTGTTTCGCGGGATTCCTAAACCTCGCGATGCGAGGTTTCTGCTTCTTCCACATCTGCGTACACCACCAACTCGCGTTAGTTATGTCCCCGTCTTACGTTGTGTCCACAGACTTAAGGGCCCATTGCAGAGTCCCGATTCCGCAAGCCCTGCGGTACGGAGTCTTACAAGACTTGGTACTTGTTGC
>JAAHGS010000173.1 GCA_010692645.1 Symploca sp. SIO2E9 | reverse complement strand
TATTGGAGGAAATCTGAAAAATACTCTCCCCATCCCCCCATCCCCCCATCCCCCCATCTCCCCATCTCCCCCTCTCCCCCCATCCCCCCACTCCCTTCATCAATTAACTTTGAGATTATTGTCGAGGTTTTGATAGCCATTGACGACACCATTCTTGAGTTCTATGGAACTGCTACCATAAAGTAAAACTTCTTTACACTGATAGTCATAGTGAACAATCTCTGTAGGGGTACCTTGAATTCTGAAGACCTCTTCCCTTTTAGACCCTACAGTCCAGTAGTTATCATTGCCCTGAAGTTTTGCCAGCGAATTTTTCTGAGTATTTACCCTCAGATTTCTTTCTAAATTACTATAAGCAGTAACGATTCCTTTTTGAAGTTCTACGGTACTATTTCCGTAATTAAGAATTTCTTTATCTAAAGAGTCATAGCGAACAATTTCTGTAGGCGTACCTTGGATACTGAGAACATTTGCTCTTTTCGAGCCTACAGTCCAGTAGTTATTATTACCTACTAAGCCTGTCGTTACCAAGTTGTCGACGGCAACTTTTAGATTGTTTTCGCGATTGTCATAGTCGATAACAATCCCATTTTTAATTTCTACTTTACTATTTTCGTAATAGGCCACTTCTTGACATAAAGACTTAGAAGGAATAAGTTGACTAGGCAGACCTTGTATTCTGGTCACCTCCTCCCATCTAGAACCTAAAGTCCAGTAATTGCTAGATTCACTCTTGACAGGAGATTTTTTCTCAACATTACCCTGAGCATATTCTAGATTGCGCTGATACTCATTTACTTTGTCTTGAGCCAGTTGATATTTTGAGCTAGCAGCAGGTACAGCTTTCATCAACTCAATTGCGCCTTGCCAGTTTGTAACAACCTGACCCCACTCTTGACTAGATTGGGCTAATTGCGTTAATTCGGCAGCACTCATTGCCTTATTGACAGCCAACCGAAACTCTTCAGAATGAGCTGATAATTTACGAGAATTTAGATGTTGGTAATATTTGCTCAGGATTACCAGAGCCAGACCAACTTCGCACAAAACAATCACCCAAGTAAGCAGACGGGTTCGCTTCCGCGAATCCACTGCATTACTATCAGCTAGGGATTTGAGTCTTTTCAAAGTCATGGGAGAATTTGATTACCCGGTCACTTTTTATTTTGCATGTCTAAATTGTTGATTTCCTGATTTTCACTCCTGAGAGTGAAAAGTTACTCATCTATCTGCCAAACATCGCTGCTGGCGGCTTCATCAAGAATTTGTTTCGGGCGCAGCACTAAGAATAAACGTCCCAACAGCTTGAGATTTGGAGTTTCTGAAAACCATTCAATTGCTAGTTCTCCTGAGTGTTCAACCAAAAAATAGCTCTGGGCATCCCATGCTTGCTGTGTGCGATCAATTAGCAGAAGTACATCTTCTGGTTTGTCATTGAGTCTGCCAGGTAACTGAGTGTTCTTACAAACAATTGCCACTGGGTCTTGTGCTTTTCTAACAACTTGCCAACCAGGAATTGCCACCAATGTTTGCTTACTATCTACCTTAACCAACTCAAAGGAACTGCTTGGTTTAAGAGCAATGACTTGATTGAATTCAGTAAGTTTCAACGGCAGACGACCAACTACAGGCAATAGACGTGGCAAGTTTTCCTCTGCCTCCAGGCGATAGATGGGTAATCTCGGAGCCTGTAGCGGTTTTTTGTCAAAAGCTTCACTTAGCAATTTTTCTATTTGTTGACGTGACTCTTGAGTATGAGCAAACATTAAACCCCTGGCAATTAAACGAGAGCGTTCTTGCAAGTCATTGTGCTGCTTAGCTAGTTTCCAATACTGATAGGCAACAGTATCACCAGGATGATTAGAAAATTCTCTTGGTGGATTGCTCAGGCGGGAGAATTCTTTGACTGCTTTGGCAACTTCACGAGCTCCCTCCGAATCAATATTTCTAGCAACGATAAATTCAGCAGCAGTAGCGCGTTGGGCTTGGGTAAGAATTCGCAACTCGTACAAAATATCACTACCAGTACGCTCAAAACGCGTACGCACTTCCTCAGATACTCCAACCTGAATGATTGTGGAGTAAACTTGAGATGCAACAATAATCTGATTCTGCTGGATTGGCTCAAACCCGGTTTCTTCAAAAATATTTTGGGGATTGTATCCTGCTTTCTGTAGCTGCTGACAAGCCACCCCCCACTCAGCCCAGTTGCCTTGTTTACGTCGCAGCAAAGTTATTAATTCCTCAGTGCTGACACCTTCTGAATTGACTTGAGGTTGGTCTTGTTGATTGTCTGGTGCACTCTCACTCATAAAAACCTCCTGGGTAATTAGCAAACCTTGAGTATATTTATCTTTCCCCAGAACATACAACCTGTAAAGCAAATTGACACCTTGACGAGTACCCCAGTTGAATTGATAATTTCCTTCCCCAGGGCAATGTAAATACAGATTTAGACTCGGATATATTGGTAGCCAGTTAAGATTAGCGCAAAGGCTTAAATTGTATTTCTATGGACAATGGCATTCCTGATCTTGATAGTATCAGCCGTCAGTTGATTAATTCAAATCGACCAAGAAAGCCTAAAATGTTGGTAGTGGACGATGAGCCAGATAATTTGGATCTGCTCTACCGGACTTTTCGGCGAGAATTTAACGTGCTCAGAGCTGAAAGTGGAGCCAGCGCCCTATCTGTGCTTGCCACTGAGGGAGAAGTGGCTGTGATTATTTCTGACCAGCGAATGCCAGAGATGAAGGGAACCGAGTTTTTGAGCAAAACTGTTCCCCGGTTTCCCGACACTATGAGGATTATCCTAACAGGTTTTACCGACGTTGAGGATTTGGTAGAGGCGATCAATTCAGGACAAGTCTACAGGTACATCACCAAGCCTTGGAATCCCAATGAACTCAAAGGTGTGGTGCAAAATGCCGCCCAAACTTACGAGTTGCTTAAACAACGTAGTGAGGAACAGCAGAGGGCACAAGCACAAATAGACTTATTAGCAACAATTATGCAGGTTGCTCAATCGTGCGATAGTAGGGAATCCTGTCTCAAACCAATTGCTAAAGCTTTTAGCGATAGCTTCTTTGCAGATTGCTGCATTTTGCAGCTGCTTGAGGATAATAAACTGACAACTGCTAGGGGAATTTACAAAAAATTTGAGATCAGTGAAAATTTCCTAGAGAAAGACCCTCTGGTGCAAGAGGCACTGACTCATCAACAGCCGATGGTGTGGGTAGATTCAACCAGTGCCCCATCTGTAGTTGAACTTGAGCATTATCAAAGAGAAGGTATCCAAGCTCATCTGCTAATTCCCATTATCTACCGAGAGCAATTGCTAGCAATGCTCTCGCTACAGTGGCAACATACTGGAAGGTTGGCTTTTACCTCTCTAGTGCGAGAGGATGAACTAAAACTGATTTATCTGTTGGCACAACAGGTTGGCTTAGTACTTGATTCTAGACCAGTTCTCGTTAATCAATTGTAAACTACTCTCCGCTAATTCTTGCGAATATAGCGGGAGCTTTATCCCAGTTCAAAGAGGTTAGCTGGAAACAGACTTAACTGTCCCTCAAGCTGACAACTAATCCCTGGAATTTCGGGCTGATTTACGGACAACCCCAGAGCTGCAATATTTAGTGCAGCATTTACATCAGCATCATGCTTAAATCCACAATGCCCACAGTTGTACTTTTTCCCATTGCGATACGACTTCCCTTTGACGGGATGGACGTGATGACAACGGCTGCAAGTTTGAGAAGTGTAAGCAGGTGGGACAAAAACAACAGGAACGCCAGCTATAGCTGCTTTGTAGCCAACAAATGTCCTCAACTGATAAAAAGCCCAGTTGTTTGTCCTGCGGCGTTCTGTTTTGCTGCGACGCTTTTGATTGAGAGACTGACGAATATTGGTCAAGTCCTCAAAAGCCAATGTAGCATTGGACTGTTTTGCCTCATTAACAAGCTGTTTGCTGATGTTGTGATTCAGCCACTTTTGAAACCTTTGTTCTCTACCAGAGAGCCTTCTCAACAGCCGCCTAGAGCTGCGAGTGCGTTTGCCTTGAACATTGGCTCTGACCTTACTAAATCGGTCACGAGTAGCTTTAATCTTGTCGCCACTCCACGATTTACCCGTGGAAGTGGTAGCAATATCACGCCTTCCCAAATCAACACCAATTACCTTGGGAGTTTTACCCGTCGGCTCAGTGGGAAGATTGACGCAAATATTGATGTAGTAGTCACCCCGTTTAGTCCTGTTGAGAGTAGCAGCAGTAGGCGATTGACCTCTTATGTCACAATACGAGAGCAAAAAGTTAAAGTTCCCCAATTCCTCTCAACGTCAAATCAAAGATTATGACGTGAGTCTCCTTGGGGTGTGAGATGAAATATGAATGAGAGCCGTTCGACGGCAACAGCCTCGGAAATTCGCGATTTATTTGACCGCATTGCCCCAGTCTACGACCAACTTAACAACTGGTTGAGTCTTGGTCAGCACTGGGTTTGGAAACTAATGGCAATCAAGTGGAGTTGTGTTGGTTCTGGGAGTATTTGTTTAGACTTATGCTGTGGCAGTGGCGATTTAGCTCAACTGTTGGCGCGGCAGGTGGGAGTTACAGGGCGAGTTTATGGGGTGGATTTTTCACCTGCCCAGTTGGCGATTGCCAAAGCCAGGGTTTCACAACTCTATCCACCTTTGCCCATCAGCTGGGTAGAAGCAGATGCCCTGAATTTGCCCTTTGAAGATAATTATTTTGATGGGGCAACCATGGGTTATGGTCTGCGCAATGTTACTGATATTCCCCTGTGTCTCAGAGAAATATACCGCACCCTTAAGCCTGGTGCCAAAGCTGCCATCTTGGACTTTAATCGCCCCCAGCAATTGCCAATGCGCGCCTTTCAGGAGTGGTACCTAGAAAACATTGTGGTGCCTCGTGCCAAAGCCTTAGGCTTAACGGAAGAATATGCTTATATTGCTCCCAGTCTAGAGCGTTTTCCTACAGGTTCACAACAGGTAGGATTAGCCCTTAAAGCAGGATTTGCTAGTGCTACTCACTATCCAATTGCTGCTGGCATGATGGGGGTATTAGTTGTAAGCAAAGCCTAGAATAGTTATTGATGATTGGAAATCGCCAATTACTCATGGCTCAACAAAGCAGCCATGGGCTTGAAAAGACCAGTTTTCAAGTGTAAGAGTTGTCTACCACTATACTAAATTCTGCTTAACTGGATTGTCGTTTTGGATCTGTCTAACATTTGGCTGTTGTTAGTTCCTCCGATTGCGGGGGGAATTATTGGCTATTTCACCAATGATCTAGCCATCAAGATGCTGTTTCGCCCTTACAAGCCTATTTACATCGGTAAGCGCAAGCTACCCTTGACGCCTGGTTTGATTCCCCGCAACCAAGAGCGTCTTGCTAAAAGGATTGCCGATACCATTATGAATTCTTTGTTGACACCAACAGAGTTACAACGGCTGGCGCGTCGCCTACTACATACTGAACGTGTTCAAGGGGCAATTCTGTGGATGTTAAAACTAGCTCTCGAACAAGTTCAGTTAGATAGGGAGCAGAAAAGTGCCAAAATTCTGGCTGCTATTCTCCAAGACTTGCTAGGGGAATCAGTACCTCGCCTGCTGAAAGTTTTAGCACGTCGCGAGGATTTTTTGGAAACACAGCTTAATCAAATTTTTGACCAGATTTTGTTGGAGTTTCAACTCGACAATAAACAAGCAAGTAAGCTTGCTGACTGGATACTACAAGTAGCATTACCACCGGATATACTGCGGCAGGCAATTATCGATTTCTTAACTGATCAAAATATTCAGATAATTGATGAGGGTTTTCGGGAGAAAAGTAGTGGGACATACTGGGTAATAGCCAATTTATTTGGACTGCGTAACAGCTTAATGCGCCTGAGAACCTATTGCCTGGATGATAAGGAGGAGGCTAATACCCGTTTGGGAGAGCTAGTTGAGGCTCTGGGAATTGGGAAGCGCTTGCGGGAATGGCTGCAAAGTCTCTCACTACAAAATTTACCTGTGTTAACAGTACGGCAGTTGCGCAAGACGATGCGGGATGCCGTACGCAGCTATATTCAAGACCAGGGTGCTGAATTTCTACAGGGATTGAGTCAATCGATTGATTGGGAAAAGGTAGCTGCATTAATCCTTAATCGACTGCGACTCTCAGGGACAATAAATAATTCTATAGAAATGATTGCTCAGGAACTGGCACTGCTTTTGGAGCGTTATTTAGAGGAAGATTTAGAAAAAATTGTGGCTCAGGCTATTCCAATTTTGTCGATTGATCAGGTAATTGTGGAGCGAGTAAAAGCTACTTCTCCTGAGCAATTGGAAACCACAATTCAAGGTATCGTCAAGAATGAGTTGCAAGCAATTGTTAATATCGGTGGTGTTTTAGGTGTAGTTGTGGGACTGATGCAGACGGTTCTTTTGCTAGTTAGGGGTATTTGAGTTCAGGGAGTTCGACCTAACTCCAGCGAACTCCACCGAAAAGATAAAAAGTTTTATCTGAATCTTCTATTGGTTTTGAATTGATTGTGCTATTTTCCTGACTTCTTCTAAGTTTAAACCCAAGGCTTGGGCTACTTTCTCTACGCTGGCTCCTAGTGCCAGCAGGTGAGGTACTGCTGCTAAACGCCCCCTATGTTCACCCATTTCCAAACCTTCTTTTAGACCTTCTTTTAGACCTTCTTTTAGGCCTTCTTGCTTGGCTTCCTGGTAAACTTTTGTTTGCATCAAATCATCCAATCCTAACATTTTCTCTATCTCCTTACGACTTTTTTGCGGGAGCTTGTAGATGACAATCGTCTCTATTAATCTTATCAATTTCTGTTTTATCGCTTCATCAGCTACTTCCTGCTGTGCTTGTTCGATTAAGACTTTTGCTTTTTCTCCTGTACTTTCTTCTGGTTCTACTACCAACGCTACAGTTTTCACTCCGAGAGATTGCTTGGCTTCTTCGTCAAATTCATTTAGATAGATGCGTCTAACTCTCTGGCTGGTAAGTAATTCTCGGTAATCTTCTTGTTTTCCTATGTCAATGTTTCGGCTTGGGTAGATAACTACTGCACGCCAACTACTTGTGGGTTGATATTGGTGCAGATAGAGGAAAATTTCGGCAAATAAGCGAGAATAGAATTTGGTATCGCGCTGAAACTGTACTTCAATAAAGTAGATGGGATGGTTAGGTGTATCAGTACTAGGGAGAAACAAACCATCAATTCGGAAAGCTGTTTGCTTGATTTCTACTGATGAGAACTGATAGGCATCTGCTTCTGAGGCTGAATATCCAATCAGTTCAAAGAAAATGCCTGGGAATGTCTTAAATAGGCTATAAAAAATGGTGTCGGTTTTCACATTTATTGCGAGTTTGGATGGTTAGAGGAGTTTTTCGATTTTAGGATGCGATGCTCTGCACTAGCCCTTCAGGCTAATCGCTTTTATACTGCTTCCAAGACTTCAAAGTTATGTTTTTAAAAGTCAATTGCTAATTCTGGTAGTTCTTGATTGTTCCATAGTCTGTCCCAGTATTTTTCCCATAGTTGGCATAAAAATGTATGAGATTGATCACTGTACTGCTTTTTGTGCTGTTGATAATCTTTTTCCATTCTTAGCAACAATTGACGCAACTGTTGCCAAGTAGAACATTTTTGAATTTGACAGGCAACGGCGTTTTGCCACTGTTCTAATTTCCGATAGCTGATGAATTGTCCCCCGCAGTCTCGGCGATGTACAAAAATAACGTATTTCCAGCATTCGACGCGCACGATTAGATGTTTGGGGATGTTGAGGAGTTGGGCAATGGTATTGACAGTGATACGGAATTTTTGGGCTGGTTGGATGTGGTGAAATAAAGTGGTCATGATGGTTGTGCTGGATATTTGCGAGTTTTTGGGTTTACCTCTCCCTCTCCTAGTAGGAGAGGAGAGTTAGAAAGGTTATATCAATTTCCTAAATACCTGCTATAGATTAATCCCCGCGTCTCCGCGTCTCCGCGTCTCCGCGTCATCGGCATCTGTAGCAAACTTAAATGAAATCGGTATTAGTTTTGCCTGCTTTGGATAGAATTAGTCAGAATTTGGTCTATGCTGCTGTTATTAGGCAGATCAAAGACGACTTCAAATTGGATTTTGGAGACTGTTTGATGCATGAGCTTGAGATGTCTTTCGGCATCTGAGCGTGAGCGGTAGCGCCCAATGATTATCCATTGACTGGGGGAAATTAGACGGGCAACAGCCCAAGGTTTGTCGTTCATAATGAGTATTGACTCTCTATCGTTTGATTGGAGCCAGAGCCAGCGTGCAGACTTGGTGGTTCCGACGCTGGCTTCTGACTAATGAGACACTAAAGGAGGGACAGAACAAGACAATTATTTAGATAATGCAATCTGTCCCCATATCTCTTGCAACACATATCATTTTGATGCCTAACTATGAGATTGTCAAGTTAGGCATTAAAGTGATGCTTAGCTGGCAGACAATGACTGATAAAAGCAAAAGGCAGAAACAGAAAAGTGATTCATCTTTGGAAACTCTGAGGATTGAACGAACAAATTTCTCTCAAGATGAGTTAGCCGTTTACTGCGGGATTCCTCGTGCTACTTATCAACGCTGGATATCTGGAAAGACTGAGGCTAAGCCAACTATAAGACAATTGAAATTGCTGTGCCAATATCTAGGAATTGAGCGTATTGATGAATTGCCGGATGATTTTGGGCCAGTTAAAGAAACATTAGATGATGATTAAATACTAGGATTGAGAACTCTATTATCTACACAAGTTGACTCTCCTCAATTCCTTATAATTTGTGTGTGATAAAACAAAAGTTTTGCACTTTATTTAGTCTGGATTCCACGTATATTGTCTAGAGAGCTGTTCATCAACGATTTTACGGGAATTATCAGTTAACAAAGGTACAAGGTTTTGGTATCTGGAAGCTCAAAATCCTTGCACTATAGCGCTGCGCGCTGGTGTTTTGACTAATCACAAATCGATACTTGATTATCGATTGCTTAGAACATTTGTACTGTAAATAGCCGAGAGCGCATTGGTACAGTTTGGTTAAAAATCCTTGAAATTCCTGTCTGGTATAACTTTCACCCTCATGCAGCCAGCCGGAAATACACCAGCGCGTAGCGCTATTACTCCTGACATCTTACTCCTGATTCCTGAGATTTTAGATGAGTTTTATAGGGTTTTAGATGAGATTTTAGATCAGATGAGGCTTCAGATGAGATTTTAGATGAGTTTTATAGGGTTTTAGATGAGGTTTCAGATGAGTTTTTAGATTGGATGAGGTTTCAGATGAGGTTTCAGATGAGTTTTATTGGTTTTTGCTCAGTTTGCAGATGAGATTTTAGATGAGGTTTTAGATGAGTTTTATAGGTTGTTATTAATCCGGCTAAAAAGAATAATGCTCATAGTCCTAAGGCATTATTTATGCAATCAAATTCGCTCGGGAGCAAAAGAGACGGTACATTAACTGGTGCCGCTCCAGATGATATTGTCTCCAAGTTTTGGCAGCAATGGCAGGAACAAAAAGACAAGCTTTATCGCTGCTGTCTTAAGTTGATGAATTTCAACTCTACAGATGCTGAAGATGCCTTGTCTCAGGCGATGCTTAAGGCTTGGGAAAAGGTACAGAAATATGCAGGCAAAATCGATAACTTGAAGGCTTGGCTGGTGCAGTTGACTCGCAACCTCTGTATCGATATTATTCGCCAACGCTCTAGGGGAGCCGCAGGTGTTGATAGTTTGGAATGGGTGGGGGCGACGGATAATGTCGATACCGCCAGTGCGGTGGATACCCCGGAGAAAGCATTGGAGAAAGAAGAGAAAGCAACAGTAATTAAGGATGCGATCGCATCTTTACCAGAACGCTTACGCAATACTTTTATTTTACATTTTTATCAACAGCGAACTCATACTGAAATCGCAGAAGAACTAGGGATAACCTACGATAATGTCTGCAAGCGGATATCTTTGGCACGCAAAGAACTAAAAGAGAGGTTGAGGAGCTATTTCCAAGGAAGCGATGGGGAAGTAGCTACGGTGGCTAAACCTCAGCGGCAAACCCCAGGGGTGACAAGTGAAAAGCTCAACCAAAGGGAGGCAAAGACAAAGGTAGCTAAGGAAGAGGATAGAGTAACCGTTGAGGATACAGCAGAGGTTGTTAATTCTACAAGCGCGTACGCACATCTAACTATTCCGGAAGTAACCTATGTCGGCACCCCATTAGCACTGGGTATCACTGCGCCAGAGAAATCTGTTGCGAAGTATTCCATTGAAGACGATTGTGGGAGCGATAAATCAGTAGGGGAAAGGGAAAGGCATGGGCTGGTGCAGAATACCAGTGGTGAAATGGTGGTTTCGTGGTTGAGTCGAATTGCTTTTTTACCGGAGCGGTTGCGCAATAGTTTTAGATTACATTTTTATCAACAGCGTAGTCATACTGAAATCGCTGTTGAACGTGGGATAACTTACGATAACGTCTGCAAGCGGATATCTTGGGCACGCAAAGAACTAAAACAGAGGTTGAGCGGCTATTTCCAAGGAAGCGATGGGGAAGTTGCTACGGTGGCTAAACCTGTGCGGTTAACCCCAGGGGAGAATGTAGAAAAGGGGAAGACATCAGTCGCAAAGAAAAAGGTAGTAAAGGAAGAGGAAAAAGATGCTGTCGAGCCATCGGAGGTCGATATTAATTCTACAGGCGCGATCGCTAATCTAACTACTCCTGATGTTACCTCTGTCGGCACCCTATCGGCACTGGGTATCACTGCGCCAGAGAAATATGTAGTCAACAAAGCCATCGACTACGATTGTGGGGGCGAGAAATCAGTAGGGGTATGCGACAGCAATGGGCTGGTGCAAACTTCCTGTGGGGTAATGGTTGTTTCGTGGTTGAGTCGAATCGCATCTTTACCAGAACGCTTACGCAATACTTTTAGATTACATTTTTATCAACAGCGAACAAATACAGAAATCGCAGAAGAACTTGGGATAACCTACGATAACGTCTGCAAGCGGATCTCTTTAGCACGGAAAGAACTTAAACAGAGGTTGAGGGGCTATTTCCATGGTAGAGATGGGGTTGTAACGATGGTAAGGTCAATCTCGCCGCAAGAGAAACAAGAGTAGGAAGAGGAGAATGTGACGAATGTTGCGATCGCGCCCATAGAGGGTTCGGCGGAGGATAAAGCTCATGTGAATCGTCCGGAAAAGACAAAATTTAAGGAACCATAGACACAAGATAGCGCTACGGTTTGTGAAACAGTAGCCGAGGTTCCCATTGACCTCCCTCAACAAAGCGATAAATCCGGCTAAGAATGCGACAGCAATAGTCTGGTGCCGACTTCTAGTGTGGGAATGGTGGGTTCGTGGTTGAGTTCGATCGCATTTTTACCTGAAGGGTAGCGCAATAGTTTTATCTTACATTTTTATCAACACAGTTCTCATACGGAAAGAGCGGAAGAACAAGGGAGAACTTACGAAAAGGTCTGGAAGCGAATTTCTTTGGCAAGGAAAGTACTTTAATGAGAGGTTGAGGGGCAATTGGCAAGGTGCTGATGTGGAAGTAGCGACGGAGGGAACAAGTCAGCGGCTAACCCCAAGGGCGACAGGTGTAAAGCCGAATTCTTTCGTCAGCGATTGTCATAAATTCTAGACAAAAGATTTTATGGAAGTGGTTAACCTACAGGCGATTTGTTGGTACATGAGGCATGTGAAAGTTACATGGAAAGGGAAGAATGTGAAGGAGATAGGAGAAGACGCTAAGATCGTGGTCCGTACCACCTCATGTCGGCGCACAGGAAAGAGAGACGACTTAGTTCAGAAAAAATTCGTAATAACGTCTTACCTGTGTAGCAAGGGAGGCAATTGTTTGCAACGACTAGGGAAACCGCATGTGGGTCTGTTGCTCAATCGTGTGGTAGAGGTTTGTCTATCAGCCTTGCAGGGAAACAAAAGAACAAAAGGAAAAGCAAAATCATGGCTTATATCAAACGTTTGTCCACTTTGTTTGTCTCGTTGGTCGTCTCATTCTTTATGTTGCTAAGTAGCCAAGCGCTGGCGGCCAACGTGGTCACAGCCCCGACACTATCATGTGGATATAACACAACCAAGCATGAAGTAGAGGTAGGCAAAACGTACAACACAGGGTCAGGAGGAAATCCAGTTGTTGATTTCATAGCCAGGACAGAAAGCAGTAATTGTTTTTGGTCTTTCAGCGAACCGAACGAAGACGAGCTTGTGAGCATTAACGATCAAGGCGCAAGCAACACGGTCGTTTTTGCCAAGCCCAAACCAGCGGCTGATTTCATTTTTGACAACACGTCTTGTAACATGCCGATTTATCTGGAATTTTGCCGTGAGGAAAATTGATCGTGAGAACTAGTTTGGGAGGATGATGTATGATGCATACAGGATAAAAGGAGTGAAAGAACCCAACGTCAGAATAGGAAAGCGGTCGAGATGCAATAGTGCATAGATAACGAACAAAAGAAGAAACGCGATCGCTTTTTCCTGAAACAAATACCCTCTCTCCTCATCCACCTCTGATCTAACCCAACGGCACCAATGGCGAAGGTAAGACTCAATGCGGCAATCATCCGCACCTTGCTCATAAAGCAGAGTCACCTTCGCCATCATTCGTTCCACAGTCTTTTTCGCCACCCCCAACCCCTGAGGCGAAAACCAATAACCCAAGAAATCAAACCCCTTGCTAATGCGAGTATTAAAGACGCGGTGACACGGGGACACGGTGACACGGGGACACGGGGACACGGGGACACGGGGACAGGTCGAAAAATAGGCTCTGGATTTGACCCATATTAATTTCGATAAAACCACGTTTTAAATTAATTCATATTTTAGCTAATTTGTCAATACTTATGTCCGAAACGGGACTTAACCAAAATTCAAGCCCAAATATAACTCAAACTTGCTTTTCTCTATGAAACTAATTGAGCTAAACGCTTTAAAATACTAGCGACGGTATATAAATCATTATCGCAATTAAGCAGAGAAAACTCATTAGAAAAATCATATTGCGGTGTATTTTGTCTACTCAGTTTAATAAAAATAAACTCAGTACCATTAGTGACAAATCCGAAAGTCGGTTTTTCTGGATTAGGGTTAGCCAACATATAAGCTAAAGCTTGTCGTATCCCCACTTTCAAGGAATATTCTCCCCTCTTCGCCTCAATAACAACAATCCAAAATTCCGGCTTACAAGTTAGTACATCAATACGTCCCCGCAAAATTTTACCTTCATCCTCGGTTGAAATTTGCACCTCCTTTTCAGAGACAAGGTAAAAGGGTGGACGATAAAAACCTGCGATTCTCAATAACGGGGATAGCACTACCATTTTAACGATCGCCTCCAGCATCGGATACTGAGACAAATGGAGATAATTGTCCTTAACCTCGTCTAAAGTTTGTCTTTCCCAATCATTGAGTTTAGGTAAATCATCTTGCCATTCTGGGAAAAACTCCTCATCATCAGTCTGTATAAGCATCTTTCCCACTACATCTCAAATACGTTGCGATCGCACTTCCAGAAGCCGATAATGACGGAAAAGCACCAGTCATAATCAATCCTCTGAGTTCATATCATAGTCACAATATATATATCATCAAATTATGCAAAAAAACAGAGGCTATATTATATCCGCTTGAATGCCCATAATTAGGAATGACGCGGAGAGGCGGAGAGGCGGAGAGGCGGAGAGGCGGAGAGGCGGAGAGGCGGAGAGGCGGAGACGCGGAGAGGCGGAGACGCGGAGAAGTTTTTATTCTGGTTAATTTAATTTGCTAGACATCATCTTAATCGTCTACTCCCTCAATCAAGCAAACAAAATCATACTCGTTATGATTATGATATAGAAGTAGAGACCTTATATACCAAGTCTCTATACCAACACTGGGAGGCTCAACCATGGCTCACCTCAAACAACGCCGCACCGAAAACATCAGCGGTAACTTTTACGTCGATAGCACCTGCATCGACTGCGATACCTGCCGCTGGATGGCACCAGAAATATTTAATCGTGCCGGAGAGCTATCAGCAGTCCATCATCAACCAGCTACTGAAATTGAAAGATTGCACTCACTGCAAGCACTTTTAGCTTGCCCAACCTCCTCCATAGGCACCGTCGAAACACCCAAAGATATCAAAGACGCGCAACAAAGCTTCCCCATCCTAGTTGCAGA
>JAAHGS010000172.1 GCA_010692645.1 Symploca sp. SIO2E9 | reverse complement strand
TGGGAGACGCGGAGACGGGGAGAGGGGGAGAGGGGGAGACGCGGAGACGCGGAGAGGGGGAGACGCGGAGAGGGGGAGACGCGGAGAGGGGGAGAAGATTTTAATGAACTTTCTGCCTCCTGCCTTTCGGCAGAGCGCTCAAGCCGAAGCCTTATGCCCTCTTTCTCCTACCCTCTGCCTTATGCCCTCTGTCTTTCTGGAAACGGTCGAAAGTGCAATCCCAGATGCACAAAAACTTAGCACCAGCACTAACTTTTCAATTGTAGAAAACTAATGCCTGATCCCAAATCCGCCCTCATCACTATCTTTACCAAGGCAAGAAAACTTGTCCTTAATTCCCCCCTCTCCGTGTCTCCGCGTCTCCGCGTCTCCCTGTCTCCTCCTCCTCTCCGCGTCTCCCTGTCTCCTCCTCCTCTCCGCGTCTCCCTGTCTCCTCCTCCTCTCCTCCTCTTCCTCGGCATCCTCGCTGCTCCCTCCTTAGCAACTGCCCAGTTGACAAATAGCGCGGTGGTAGTAGTCAATAGCAATCAGGATGGAGCGATTACAGCAGATAACCTCCTTACTTTCAGAGAAGCGATCGCTATTGTCAATGGTCAATTAAGTATGGAATCCTTAAGTGAGGCAGAACAAGCCCAGATTGAACTTACCGCTGCTGATACTCCCTCCCGCATTGAGTTCAATTTACCGGCAGGGCAAACTACTATTCGCCTTCAAAAAGCGCTGCCTCCATTGGCAACTCCAGGATTAGTGGTGGATGGTACGACTCAACCAGGCTATGATTCGACAGTCTCAGCAACTGCTGAAATAGAGATTCCGATTCCCGTGGTGGAAATTACCCCCAGTGACGATACTCAAATTTTGCGGGGGCTAAGTATCATTGCTGATGGCGTTACAGTTAGGGGTTTGAGTCTCTATGGCTTCACCGATTCTAGGGGCGCAACACTGTTAACACCACCAGCTGATATTTTTATTTCTCATCCCAATCCACCCCCAGACACTACCGAGCAACAACCTCCCAATAATGACTTTCCTTTCTATACCGAGAATGTACCGCCCAAAGATATCGTAATTGAGGATAACTGGTTGGGTATTACAGCAGATGAAAGGATGCCTCAAAGGACATCAGCCTTTGGTGTTTCCGTATTTAATAGTCTTGGCACTACTATCCAACGTAACCGTATTGCTAACCATGATGGCAGCGCCATTATTACCTCGGTGCAGGCAAAGAATTTAGAGGTTAGAGAAAATATCATCGTTGGTAATGGTATTGCTGGTATGCCGGATGCCATTCGCCTCGAAGGGGTAATTGACAATTCCCAGATTGCAGGTAACTTAATTTGTGGTAACGACGGTAGTGGGGTGTATTTGTTTAAACCACAAGGCTCTGTAGAAATTAACAATAACCTAATCAGCTTTAATGGCAGACGCCTCAGAAGGGCTGCCGTTTATCTGATGGGAGACAATCACCAAGTAATCGAAAATTATATTAATAATCAAACTGGGCCTGGGGTTACAGTTACCTCTTATCCCAGAAGTAGAGGCAATATTATTGAAAGCAATCGCTTTGCCCGTCTGGAAGGACTTAGTATTGATCTAAATTCCCAACAGCATGTTGAGCCTATCCATTTTCAAGTGGGAGATGGACCAAATCCTCCCCGTAATTCCCCGAATCGACGTAAAGAAACAGGCAATGCTGCCATTAATGCCCCAGAGTTTATTAGTTCGGAGTTTTTTGTTCTCGGTTCTAACGTCGAGATTTTGGGCAAAGCTGATCCAGGTTCTAGTGTCGAAATTTATCTAGTTAACGAAAATACCGATATATCCTATGGACCTCTAAGTGAAGCGATCGCTAATGTCGAGACAGACGAAGAGGGTAATTTTAGTTTAACACTTAGAAATGTACCCTCAGGAACAGCCTTAAGTGCGATCGCAACTCATCCCGACTACGGAACCTCTGAGCCTGCCCTCAATACCTTAGTAATTTCCCCCAGTAATGCTGGGACAAGTTCTACTATATCTACCGATACAGAACCACCACAGCCAAATATTCCCCAATGTACAACTGTGCCAGTGGCACAAGAACCGCCGCCACCACTGCCACCGCCAGAACCAGTAGTACTGCGGGTACCAAAGAATGTTCACTTTGCCCTTGACAAAGCTGATCTTACTCCCGAGAGTACCGCCATCCTTGACCAAATCATTGCCGTACTGAAACAGTATCCCTTCATCATAGTTGAACTTGAAGGTCATACTGATCCTCGCGCTAGTGATGCCTACAACCTCGATTTAGGTAAACGTCGTGCCTTAGCAGTGAGAAACTATCTCTTGCGTGAGGGTATTGCTCCAGAGAGAATGACAATTCGCTCCCTTGGAGAAAGCCAACGCCGTACCACTGGTAACACGATTGTAGATTACGCTCGCGATCGCCGCGTTGAGTTTACCTTCCAAGATGCTAGAGGTTTAGAGATCATCTTTGAAGAGCAAGAAACTGATTTACAAATAGAATCTGGAGGCCCAAGGTAGTGCACAAGAAATTACATCGATTTGGGCTCAAGACTTGGAAAAAGTTAATGAAAAAGGGAATAGGGAACAGGGAACTCTTAACAGCAAGAAGGGTGAGGGAAGTAAGTAAGCAGACGCGGAGACACGGAGACGCGGAGACACGGAGAATTGAAATTCCACGCAAAATTCCGCTCACCCCAGCAATAATATGGGGTAAATTAGTTGGCAGCTTAACCCTATTGACAGTAACTATAGGCTATACGCCGGAGGTCTTAGCGCAAACAAGATTTGACTGCGATACGACTAACTATATTAGTTCAGGGTCGATTTTTCAAACTAATCTCAACAGCATAGAAACAACCCAAAATACTAATAATTTTGATCTGCAACTAATCGGCTCTGATGTTGAGTACAACGCTATCGGCTTCAATCCTGTAGATGGCTTTATTTACGGTATAAATCCCAATTTTATAGGAGCGCCAGGAAACGCTAGCTCCGAGCAAAATCGAACAGTTTATAGAATTGGTAATAATGGAACAGCTACAGTCGTGGGAATACCTCAAGGTCCAGAAGGAACAGATTTAGAAAATTTACCAAATACAGGTTTATTTTTTGCCGGTGATTTTAGGACTAATGGTGAGTACGTAATCCTGAGTCGGGGGGGAGTAGGAACAGTCGAAGGTGATGATAATAGACTAATTACTATTGATGTTTCAACTAGCCCACCAACAATTTTGTCTAATATTCAACTTAATCAAGGCGGGGATACAACTTTTGGTAATAATCCTCCTCAATTTGCTGATATTGCCTTCAACCCTGCTGCCGCTCCTCCCAATAGTGAACTCTTGGGCTTTGATAGTGTGAGAAGACAATTAGCCAGGATTGATCCTATTACCGGCGATGTTGATTTTTTTGGTACTCCTGATCTTACAGAAGGTCGAACAGCTGGTGCCTTGTTCTTTAATTCTCTAGGTGAACTTTTTGCCTATACTGCTATTTTTACTCAAGAAAACAATTTCACTCCTGACAACGGCATATTTTTCCAAGTTAACCTAGAAACGGGTGGTTTTATTGGCAATGGGACTCTTGCCCCAGGCGTCTCTAGATTTGATGGTGCTGCCTGCGCAATTGCGCCAAACCTACAGAAAGAAGTTACATCTGCAACTTCTGAAACAGTTGCTTCTGGTGAAACATTAATGGTTACTGCTGGGGAAACAGTTACCTATACCTATACCCTGGCTAACCGCACAATATCTTCCTTCACTGGTTTAAATGTCAGCGACACTCTACCTCAGCCTCCTAACCTTCCCGATGCGCTAACTTATGTGGATGGAAGTCTAACTATAGAGGGTTTTCAGAGTGGTACTCCTAACGATTTTGGTGGGACTTCAAGCTTAGAAATTACCAATCTCGATCTCCCGGCAAACACCGAAGGTGTTATTACTGTACAAGTTCTAATATCTCCAAATACCCCGCCTGGTCAATTAGACAATCAAGTTATAATCGAAAATATTCCTCCTGAATTTGGTGGTGATCCAAATATTCCCTCTGACGATCCAAATACACCAACATTTCCAGATGAGACAACGGTGCAAGTCACGGAAAATCCGCAGATTGGTGTGGCAAAGAATGCCACTGATTTAACTAACAACGGCGATGGCACCTTCACAGTCACTTACGATTTAGTTGTTGAGAACTTGGGTAATGTAGCCTTAAGCAATGTCCAACTGACAGAAAACTTGGATGAAACCTTCGGAGCAGGCAATTTCACTGTCGAAAGCGTCACTAGTCCTAATCTTGCTACTAACCCCAATTTTAACGCCAGCAGCGATACTAATCTTTTGGCAGGTACAGATACTCTGGCACTTGCACAGGTAGAAACTCTCCAGTTAGTAGTGGTAGTTACTCCAGCTGATTTAACTCAAGATTTTGCCAATCAGGTAGAAGCTGTGGGAACTTCCCCTGCTGGTGATACAGTTAATGACTTGTCTGATGACGGCGTTGAACCTGATACTGATGGCGATAGTAACGGCAATGAACCGGACGAGAATACCCCAACTGTAGTTAATTTTAGTGAAAATCCCATTATTGGTACAGCGAAGAACGCAGCTTCTGTAATTAATAACGGCGATGGCAGTTTCACGATTACCTACGATTTAGTTGTAGAAAACCTGGGTAATGTGACTTTAAATAACGTCCAACTGACAGAAAATTTGGATGAAACCTTCGGAGCAGGCAATTTCACTGTTAGTAGCCTCACTAGCCCTAACCTTGCTACTAACCCCAACTTTAACGCCAGCAGTGACACTAATCTGTTAGCAGGTACAGATACCCTAGAAGTTGCTCAGAGCGAAACCCTCCAATTAGTAGTTGTTGCCACGCCAGCTGACATTAGCCAAAATTTCAATAATCAGATAGAAGCTACAGGTATCTCCCCTGGTGGTACCCCCGTCAATGACTTGTCCGATGACGGCTTTGAGTCTGACCCTAATAGTAACGGTAATCCCGGTGATCCTGACGAGAATACCCCTACTGTAGTTAACTTTAGTGAAAATCCCGTTATTGGTGTGGCAAAGAACGCGACTACTATCACTGACAACGGTAATGGTAGTTTCACCGTAACTTACGATTTAGTTGTCGAGAACCTAGGGGATGTAAATTTAAGTAGTCTTCAGCTTACAGAAAATCTTGATAACACTTTTGGAGCAGGCAATTTCACCGTCAGCAGTGTTACTAGCCCCAACCTCGCGATTAACCCTAACTTTGACGCCAGCAGTGATACTAATCTCTTAGCAGGCACAGATACCCTGGCGGTTGCCCAGAGCGAAACTCTCCAGTTTGTAGTTGTAGCTACTCCACCTGAAATTAACCAAAACTTCGATAATCAGGTACAAGCTGCTGGTACTTCTCCTACTGGTGTCACCGTCAATGACATCTCGGATGACGGCTTTGAGCCTGACTCTGACAACGATAATATCCCCAATGAGCCAGACGATAACACCCCAACTGTGATTAACTTTAGTGAAAATCCAGTTATTGGTGTGGCGAAGAATGCCAGTGCTGTAACTGACAATGGGGACGGCAGTTTCACAGTAACTTATGATTTAGTCGTCGAGAACCTTGGCAACGTCGCGTTGAGCAACGTCCAACTAACAGAAAACCTGGATGATACCTTCGGAGCAGGCAATTTTACTGTTAACAGCGTCACTAGCCCTAACCTTGCTACTAACCCCAACTTTAACGCCAGCAGCGATACTAATCTCCTGGCAGGTACAGATACCCTTGCCATTGCCCAGAGCGAAACTCTCCAGTTTATAGTGGTAGTGACCCCCACTGATCTAGCTCAAGACTTCACCAACCAAGTAGAAGCCTCTGGTACCTCCCCAGCTGGTGTCACTGTCAATGATTTGTCAGATGATGGTGTTGATGCTGATCCTGACGGCGACGGCATCTCCAATGAGCCAGACAATAATACCCCCACCATAATTAACTTTACCGAAAATCCAGTTATTGGTGTAGCTAAAAACGCCACTGCGATCGCAGATAACGGCGACGGTAGTTTTACAATAACTTACGATTTAGTCGTCGAGAACCTGGGGAATGTGGATTTGAGCAATCTCCAGCTTACAGAAAATCTAGATGAAACCTTCGGAGCAGGTAATTTCACAGTTAGCAGCGTTACTAGCCCTAACCTCGCAATTAACCCCAACTTTGACGCCAGCAGCGATACTAATCTCCTGGCAGGCACAGATACTCTCGTAGTTGCTCAAAGAGAAACTATCCAATTCGTAGTTATTGCCACTCCACCGGAACTTAATCAAAGCTTCAACAATCAGGTAGAAGCTACTGCTATATCACAAAGTGGCACTCCTGTCAATGATTTATCAAATGACGGTGTTGAACCCGATCCTGATGATAACGAAAATCCCAATGAGCCAGAAAATAATATTCCCACTGTAATTACCTTACCCCCAACTCAAGAAGCCAGATTGCGCTTAGTCAAACGCATTACCAACGTTACTAGAAACGGTGTAACCGTAGCTGGTGTTGACTTCAGTAGCTTTATCGATGACCCCAATGATAATGATGATAATGCTCCTGGTTGGGCTCAACTACCACCAGTGGGAGTTATCACAGTAGGTCCAGAGATATCTTTACAAAGTGGTGATCAAGTCGAGTACACCATTTATTTTCTCTCTGATGGTCAAACAGCTCTCAACAACGTTGATTTTTGCGATGCGATTCCGGAGGAGACGGCATTTATCCGTGACAGTTTTGCCTCCGGTAGCGGAATTTTGTTAAATCAGAATGCCCTAGAGCAATCTCAAAGTAATCTAGAGGATGGAGACCAAGGAAGATTTATTGAAATTATGCGCCCTGGCAATCCCCCTTGTCCAGAGACTCTACCTAAGGGGGCAGTGTTTGTGAATTTGGGTAATATTCCGGTAACAGCTGGGAATAACTTTGGTTTTGTCCGTTTTAGAGTCACAATCGATTGATTTTGAAAGTGAATTGTGAATTTTTCCGGACAAGACCAAAGATAGATGAATCCTTAAATAAGTTACCCAGCCTACCTCCTACTATTCAAATTCCAATAAGATACCACACCGCCTTGGCGATTGCTATAAATTATCCGATTTTACTTTCCAAGACGACGATCTGATTTTTCTTCCCCTGCTCCCCTGGCGATGGGATATTTTTTTATTTGTAAGTCCCTATGTCTGATACCATTTGACGAAAATCCTGATACAAATTCTTCCCCTAACTCCCCTGCTTGCCTGAATGTATCAACCTTAAAGTGAAACAGTATGAGCTTGTTGAGTGGTACAAGCTGAAATTGGGCAAACTGGAACCTCCACATCAGCCTATGACAAACTAAAGCCAGTGGTCCTAAATTTACTTGTCACTATCCCTTGCTCTTATCGCTGAATACTCTCTGGTAAAAGCTGCAACCGTGGATTCTGACATGGCAGACTAGATGGCAGTTAGCTCATATATTACTCAGATCCCAAACTTTAGAAAACTTGACAGGAGTTGAGGAAGTTCTATCATGTTAATTTGCCCCTATTGTCAGTTTGAAAACCCCGATACCAATAAATTTTGTCAAAAATGTGGAACTTCCCTGACCCATAAAACCTGTCACGAATGCCAAGCCCAAGTACCGATAGATGCTGTAACTTGCCACAATTGCGGTGCCTTTACGGGGACAATTTGGCGTGCCATTATCTACCAAGATTCAGATTTCCTACCTAACTCTAAATCTACAGCAACAGCTTCCTTTCCAACTTCAGAATTGGTAGCTGGTAATACAGACTGTCTAGAGAACTCACAAGTGCAGATATCGCAAGAATCACCAAAAGCGGAAACTGCCTCAGCTAAAAAACCTTTACTTGCTTGGGCATCGAGTACCCCACTCATGGATTCAGATGCCCAAAATTCTAGTTCTCCCGAAGCCTTGGCAGCAAATGAAGAAGTTCCGCCCCAGGCGATTGAAGCACCGCTATCAAGCCAGTTGTCATCAAATCCAGGTGATAGAGAACAGCTCTCAAAGACCTCTAATAGTTCAGACAATAATCCAAGTGAGACATCCTACCCGATAAGCCCTCCAATAGTCTATCTTGATCCTCAACAGCGCTATCGAGTACTAGAACTAAAGAATATCGAAAAGATTAGGAGTTTACTTAAGTTAAACTCTAGCGATGTAGAAGTATGCGACTGCACAACTGTAGGAGTTTTAGACTGCCAGCCATTTCAGATTTCGCTTTTAGAAGTGCTAGTAGCTCAACAACAAGGTGTTGCTGAGAACTGTGAGTCCCCGGAGACAGAAGAAGCTACTAATGAAACTCCTTCTACAGAGCAATCTGATGCCTGGAAAATTAATGGTATCCCTGAGATTGCCAAACCCTATTTAGCTCTGCAAGAATCTTGTTATCCGACTATACCTGTAGTTCATGATGCCTGGCAGCAGGATGGAGAAGCAGTAGTTCTGCTTGAAGACCGTTGTGGGTGGCGATTGTTGAGTGATTTGTGGCTCAAGGAGCAATTTTCTCCCTTACAAACTATATACTGGCTCGATGAAATGGCAAAACTGTGGGAGTCTCTAGAACCCTTGCATTGTCGTCAGAGTTTGTTAGAAGTTACTAATCTGCGGGTGGATGAGGATCAAGTATTGGGACTTGTGCGTCTGTATCCAGAAATACAAGGGCAAGAGGTGACTCTAGAGGATTTGGGGAAAACTTGGCAGCTATTATTTGACCAATCCCAACGGACACAATTTACTTCTTTAAGAACTGTGTTTCGGAAGTTGTGTGACCAAGAAATGACGACAGTGCTCGAACTACGTTCACACTTACAAGAAATTGCCAACGAATTGCAAATGACACTACCTACATCCGCCTCTGATGCTAGCGTATTTCCAGAACAACCAGATTTATTCAATTCAGAGATGGGGACAACAACCTTCCAAGGCGAAAGTGACGATTTGCCCACTGTAATTCTGCCCATGCAGTTAATGAATCTTGATGACGCCGGTTGTACAGATATCGGTCATCAGAGAGAACACAATGAAGACTACTTTGGCATCGACACGCAGATCAAAAAACGGGAAACTCCCTTGGGAATAACCTTACAGGCTCGTGGTCTATATATTCTCTGCGATGGTATGGGTGGTCATGCGGCAGGAGAAGTTGCCAGTGCGATGGCAGTTGAGACTCTGCGGCGCTATTTTGACAACAACTGGCATGGGGAGTTACCAACAGAAGACGATATACGCGAGTCTATACATTTAGCCAACCAGGAAATTTACAATATCAACCAGAAAAATGCCTACTCTGGTAGTGGTCGCATGGGTACCACTCTGGCAATGATTTTGATTGAGAATACAAATGTCATCATTGCTCATGTGGGAGATAGTCGCATCTATAGTCTGACTCGAAAGCGTGGTCTCGAACAAGTTACTGTTGATCATGAAGTAGGTCAGCGGGAAATCAATCGCGGAGTAGAACCGGAGATTGCCTACTCTCGCCCCGATGCCTATCAGCTCACTCAAGCCTTGGGACCACGTAGTGATGATTTTATTAATCCCGACATTAAGTTCTTAGAACTCAATGAAGATACTCTATTTATCATCTGTTCCGATGGTCTATCGGATAACGACCTAATCGACCATCATTGGCAAACTCATCTTGCCCCCTTACTTAGTTCTCGCGCTAACCTCGATGAGGGCATACTAAGGTTAGTTGAACTTGCTAATGAGCATAATGGTCACGATAACATAACTGTTTTGTTAATTAGGGTAAAGGTGCGACCAAACCTTGAGCCACAAACCTAAGAGTTTATTATTAATTACTCATTGGTCATAAACTTCTAGACTGAGGAAAAAAGGACTAAGTATAAACAACTATGGTCACTCTGACCCTCTTAGACCCACAAATATCTAGTCCCTTGCAAGAGTGGACTTTCCAAAGTCAATCAACCATTCGCATTGGTCGCTCTCCTGATAATGATGTCATTCTCAATGACCCCTTAGTTTCACGCTATCACTTGGAACTCAGGGCTACACCTTCCCAATCTGGTAATTTGTGGCAGCTAATCAATCAGGGAACAAATGGAACTTTCCTTAACGGAGTTCTAGTTTCGCGGGTGCTGCTTCCTGAGCATGCCCTAATCCAATTGGCGCGGGAGGGCCCACTGCTTAAATTCCAAGCTCACACCCAAGCTAATTCTAACTCGCCACCAAGCCCAAACTCTGTAGATGAAAAGGAATTAGTTGCTCCTCAAACAGAATCTAAGCTTTGCTCTCACCAAGGCAATCCTCCTGGTAACCTATTTTGTATTCACTGCGGTGAATTACTGGTTCCTGTCAAGCAAGTTATTCGCCAATACTATGTATTGCGAACCTTAGGACAGGGAGGAATGGGTACAACCTATCTTGCCTGGGATAAAGCTGGTAGCAGCCAGAAACGCCCTCGCTTACTAGTACTTAAGGAAATGAATGCCAATATGGCTCAAGTTCCCAAAGCTAAAGAGCTCTTTGAACGAGAAGCACGTACCTTGGCAGCGTTAAATCATTCAGGAATTCCTAAATACTACGATTTCTTCGTTGAAGCCGGCAAAAAATACCTAGCCATGGAACTCGTTCATGGTCAAGATTTAGAGCAACGGATTCTGAGTACAGGTCCAGTAACAGCGCCACAGGCAATTGAGTGGATGATTCAGACCTGTGAAATCCTCGACTACATACACTCATGTAAACCCCCATTAATCCACCGGGACATCAAACCGGCAAATTTAATGGTACGTCACCGGGATAACCGCATAATATTACTTGACTTTGGAGCTGTCAAAGAGATTGGGACGTTGCAAGGTACTAGGATTGGTGCAGAGGGTTACAGTGCCCCTGAACAAGACCTTGGTCAGCCCTGTACTCAATCGGATCTTTATGCTATTGGACCGACGCTAATCTTTTTGGTCACGGGCGTTGCACCGATCAAGTTCTATTGTAGGCGGAACTCAGGATATGGATTTGACATATCTAATCTACCCACAATCTCTCCCAGCCTTCAGGAAGTTATTACCAAAGCTTGTGAACGGAAAGTTCGCAATCGCTACCAAACAGCCCAAGAACTATCACAAGCTATTGCTGCTTGCCTGTAATCATCTGCTCGTGCTCAGCAACCACTTCAGCTCAAATTTTTGGTTAATCACCCATAATCACAACTCATTCTCATCCTAGTGTCAATCTTTACCATGGGTATTTCAGCAGATTCGAGATTATTCTTCGTCCCAGGCTTCCACTGCTAGTAATTCACTGATTGGGTCTTGCATTGTAAAGCCAAAGTCGAGTAGTTCCTTCTTCCAGTAAGACCACTTATCGCCGTAGAGTAGGGCGATTTTCCACAAGCTATCACTTGACTTAATGATCTTAGATTCTACGAGGGAACGCACTTGCTTCTGAAACTTCACCATTGGGTGAGCAACTTGTTGAATCATACTCTCAATTGATTTGAAATAACTTTTGCAAATACTTAGGATCTAATGCTTCCTAGATTTTGGTCTTGCGTCGATCCGTAGAGTTATGCACTGCGAAGAAGCATATACATGTATTATTAGCGCATTTAGGTGCTTGATGGCAAGTCTTTTTTTGAGATTTGTACGGGAATTACGACAATTACTCTAGGCATCAACTGCTTAGAAAGCTTATCAATAGGCTGCTTCCAGGTGGGAAAGGGCTTCTTGAAATTGATTTGCCAGATAATTTCTTTGCACTAGATTTTCTTGGTCAAACAACTGTGGCAGTTCGGAAATCCACCCCTTGGAGTAGGGAGAGGGGGAGAGGGGGGGATGGGTAGAAGAATCTTTACGTCCCGTTCTAAGCGAATTGGATAATTTACAGCGCTTTCGACCTTGATGAGGTACATCTTACTCCTGCCTCCTGCCTCCTGCCTCCTGCCTCCTGCCTACTGCCTCCTGCCTACTGCCTCCTGGCTCCTGCCTTTCCTGTTGAATAGGTTGCTGAGGTAACAGTTTCGACTGGCAACAGCAAACCATACTCAATGCCTTCGACAACAGCCTGATAAGACGCTTCTAGGATATTAGTAGAAACTCCTACTGTTGTCCAGCGTTGTTCGCCATTACTCGATTCCACCAGCACTCGAGTTTTGGCGGATGTGCCAGCAGTACTATCGAGAATTCGCACCTTGTAGTCTTTTAAATGAAAAGCTGCGATTTCTGGATAAAATTTAACCAAAGCCTTGCGCAAGGCAGAGTCGAGCGCTGATACTGGTCCATTTCCTTCTGCCACTTCCAAGATATCCTTGCCCCTAACAGCCGCCTTAATTGTAGCGATCGCATTACTATAGGGTGTACCTGCACCCTGCAACATATCACAGTGAACTTGAAAGCCTTTGAGTTCAAATAATTGTTGTCTGTACCCTAAAGCTTCGCGCATCAGTAAGTCAAAACTAGCCTCCGCCACCTCAAATTGATAACCTTGACTTTCTAACTCTTTGAGGCGTTCTAAGATTTGACGACAGGTTGGGTCTTGCTTATTAAGTTCATGCCCAAAGCTGCGGGCTTTTGAGAGTACATTACTCAGTCCCGACTGCTCAGAAATTAAAATCCGACGCTGATTGCCAACTTTTTCTGGTTGAATATGTTCGTAAGTTAGGGGATTACGCTCCACTGCTGAAACATGAATACCACCTTTGTGGGCAAAAGCTGAACGACCCACAAAGGGAGCATGATCATCGGGAGCAAGATTGACAACCTCGCTAATTAGGCGACTAGTTGGCGTTAGTAAATCCAGTTGTTCCTCTTGAAGACAGTTATAACCTAGTTTCAATTGCAAGTTGGGAATCAGCGAACAAAGGTTAGCATTGCCGCAGCGTTCACCATAACCGTTGATGGTTCCCTGCACCATACGGGCACCTTCAAAGACACCAGCCAGAGCATTAGCAATTGCTGTACCTGAGTCATTGTGGGTGTGAATACCCAACAGGGGCTTGAGATTATTTCGGTTTGTAGATTTGAGATACTCTTCAAAACCTACTTTGTCCGCTGCCTTGATCACATCTACAAGCTGCAATTGGTCTACAACATCTGTGACAATTTGGCTAATTTCATGAGGCAGAGTGCCGCCATTGGTATCACAGAGGACAAGCCACTCTGCACCAGCTTCCATGGCAGCCATAAGTGTCTTAAGAGCATATTGCTGATTGTGTTTGTAGCCATCAAACCAATGCTCAGCATCGTAAATTACCCGCCGCCCCTGAGAGCGCAAATATTCTATACTGTCTGCGATCATCGCTAGATTTTCTTCAAGTTCAGTCTTGAGTCCAGCGGTGACATGGAGATCCCAGGACTTACCAAAAATAGTCACCCAACGAGTGCCTGCTGCCAGAATAGCTTGCAGCATTGGGTCTTCAGCTGCCACTTTGTAGGGGCGTCGCGTCGAGCAAAAGGCTACCACTTCCGCCTGTTTGAGGGGTTGTTCCTGGATTTGCCAGAAAAACTGCACGTCTTTGGGGTTTGCTCCAGGCCAACCCCCCTCAATAAAGGGAATTCCCAATTGGTCAAGAACTCTGGCAATTCGCAACTTGTCTTCTAGCGATAGTGATAGTCCTTCGCGCTGGGCACCATCCCGCAAGGTGGTGTCATAAATCCAGATGGGGTTGAATTTTTCTGAGTTCATGGGGGTAAGAAATAGCAAAAATTAGTAAAGAAATGTAAACTTATCCATAGACATCTCCAATAATTAACCTAAAACTCTTGTACTACAGTTGTTGAAGCTTAATTTCTGAAGATGTCTAAATCGAACCATACTTGATAGCGAGTCGTAATGCCTAAATGCCTAAAGTAACAGCTCAAGGAAAAACTTTTGAATGTGACCAAGGCAGTAATTTGCGTAGAGTTTTGTTAGAGCAGGGAGTTGAGCTATATAACGGTAAGGCTGCAATTATCAACTGTATGGGCATTGGTAGTTGTGGTACCTGTGCTGTGATGATTGCAGGGGAAGTTTCCGAGCCTAACTGGAAAGATCAGGCTAGGCGTACGCTCCCGCCTCATTCTCCCACAGCTAATCTGCGTTTAGCTTGCCAAACCAAGGTTTTGGGAGACATCAATGTTACAAAATTTGACGGATTCTGGGGAAATAAAAAAGAAATCGTCTGGAGAGCACAACAGGAAGGCACTTAGGGACTTCTAATTAAAAAGGGATGGCTCGGGGGGATGGGGAGAGGA
>JAAHGS010000171.1:11941-14403 GCA_010692645.1 Symploca sp. SIO2E9 | reverse complement strand
TATCCCCCCATCTCCCCATCTCCCCATCTCCCCATCTCCCCATCTCCCCATCCCCCCATCTCTTCCTTAAAGCCGCATAGACAAATGCCTGCCAATTGCAAAACTAAGTAGTCTCGTAGGAACACTAGAACCTTTAAGAACTGGCAAACGCAGGAAGCGCCCAGTTACAAGACGGGCAATTCCCTTGAGACGAGCTTGAAATCTCACCGACAGTAGCTTCAGCTGGCTATTACTATGGTCAGTGGTGTATGGGGGCAAAAAAGATAATTTGCCATAGAGTACATCAGCCCGATGAGCTTTACTTAATCCATGTTGCTGATGCTCTGGATTTGGTAAACCTCCATGTTCACCATAGTTGCGAAAAGGAATGTAGTTCTTTAGCTTTTTGGCACGCAGCAAAGAATCTATTTCTGAGTCCCAAGTTGAGTAGTTCACAGCTCCCATTTTTGCCTTGATTGCTTCTGAGTGCTCGATAAGGCATCTGGCACTCTGGGAGGTAAGTATGTAGGCAACCATGGCTGTAGAAAATCCCTCGGCATAGCCATCCTTGGAGACGCTGTACACTTGAGAAGCACAGGTGTATAGCCAAGCAATACCAATATCGTTCCTATTGGGATCAAAGGGTAGAGGCAGTTTCCCAAATCCCACTACTGGTACAAAATCTGCTTCGACAACCAGAGTGGGTTTACTATCAAGCGTAGCTTTTTCCCAAGCTCGCCTATGGTTCATTAGGGCGAGATAACTTCTAGAGAATTGCTTATACTCTGGCTTATCCTCTTGCCTCAGAACTTCACACTCTAAGCCTTCTTGGGTGAATGCTTCTTCTAGTAACTTGGTATTTTCTTTATAGGCAATAATGAAAACTCTACCAACGCAATCAACAAGCTGCTTGCGACTAGAAGATTTACTTATAGCAGTATCCATGATTGTCAGGCAATTGTGGTATTGAGCTTTATAGGGATTTTATTGGACGCGATATCAGTATAGTCTGGGGGTCTCAATATGTTGTATAAATTATAGTTCATGGTTCATCGCAATTAATAAATATTGTTTAGGAAAATAGTTTTTATAGGTAATTGTAACTACTGATATCTGAATGTGGCAAGCTCAATTGGGTTAGATGAGTAAACCTATGACTCTGGGAGTGCCAATCTACTGGCATAAAGGACGCAAGCAAAAGCTGCTTACTTTCAAATACACTGTCATTTCAGTTTTTCCTTATTCTAAGCAATTGATCCGGAAAACCGCGACTTCATCATGTAGCCATTGTTAAGTTATGACTAAATGCAGATGCGTTCAGTATTCTGATCTGATATGAAATCTGGGTTAACTAACCCTTTTTTTTCTAAACAAGTGCTTTGTTATAGCATCCAATGGCTCAAAATCCTTGCACTTAATAGGAAAATCTCGGAGCTGATCATGGATAATCAAGCTTAGAACTATCGGCTTTTCCCTGCTCCCTGCTCACTGGTCCCTACTCCCTGCTCCCTACTCCCTACTCCCTACTCCCTGCTAAGAGCTCCCTGCTAAGAGCTCCCTGCTCCCTACTCCCTCTCCTTACCACCAGACTTATTCAGCAAACCCTAAATAGACCTATTGATCAAGAAAGTAAAAAACAGAAAAAAACAGATTGAAAGCATTCCAGAAAGCTCTATATTCAATTTCTTTACCCTTGATAATTTCAAAATTATTGAATTGTTGATGACTGTTGTGCTGTGCCTGTTATTTTGTCAACAAACAAAATAACAGGTGACTTATAAGTGGTTATTTCTAACTGCTTATAATTCTTTGGGTAAAAAGTTTAATTGTATTCCTCTAATGAAGATAATTAACATGTTCTTCACGAAAAAATTACAATCAATTTGTTGCCACTCAACATTGTTTGTCGGATAATGTAAATATCCTTAGCGTTGTCAGCCAGAAGCTTGGCATAAATCCTGGTTTTTGCAAGAGTAGTTTAAACTCCACGAAAACCTCTAAATATCAGGCCATTTGCCACTAGTGCTTTACATGATTAATGCCTTCATCTCTTGTCAAAACAACTGATGATGTTGCTGATACCCAGTTGCACTTAAAGGTGTTACATCTAGTTCCTAAACAAACCAAACACCAAGCTAAGTAAACAAAAAGCAAACCTAAACGCAACTGAATAATGCTTAGAATGGAATACTCAACAAATCACTTCAGCTAAATAGCAGCAATTTTTTTTGGGAGAACTAATATGGCAAATATCCGGGTTGAGGGCGAAGAACTACTCCTCAATGGTTACTTCATTAAGAATGAGAGTTCGGCCTCAAATGGAAAATACATTGGCTTACTGGAACCAGGCAATCTAACTCCTGGTGTCACGGGAACTGCTTCCTACAACTTTTCAGGTACTGCAGGAACTTATGATATTGTTATCGCCTACTATGACGAAAATGATGGTGTTGGTCAACTAGAGCTACAGGTTGATAATACCT
>JAAHGS010000171.1:11496-11931 GCA_010692645.1 Symploca sp. SIO2E9 | reverse complement strand
ACTCCTGGTGTCACGGGAACTGCTTCCTACAACTTTTCAGGTACTGCAGGAACTTATGATATTGTTATCGCCTACTATGACGAAAATGATGGTGTTGGTCAACTAGAGCTACAGGTTGATAATACCTCAGTCGAAAGCTGGGCTCTCAATGAAAATACTGGTACTGGTGCTGCCAGCAATCAAAGTCTTAGAATCCGCACCATTAGTGCACAGCAACTCAATCCAGGGCAAGCAGTAACCATTCTGGGTACAGCTAGTAATCCAGCAGGTGAATGGGCACGGGTAGATTACATTGAGTTTATCCCTCTTGAAGATACTCCCCCACCAACTCCTAATCCTGGAGTTATTTCCTTTAGCGCTAACAACTTCACTCTTAACGAAGATGGCACACCACTGCAGGAAGTGACTCTCAACCGCACTGGCGGCACTCAAGGA
>JAAHGS010000171.1:0-11486 GCA_010692645.1 Symploca sp. SIO2E9 | reverse complement strand
TGAAGATACTCCCCCACCAACTCCTAATCCTGGAGTTATTTCCTTTAGCGCTAACAACTTCACTCTTAACGAAGATGGCACACCACTGCAGGAAGTGACTCTCAACCGCACTGGCGGCACTCAAGGAGAAGTCAGTGTTACCCTTACTCCCACTAACGGCACTGCCAATAATGCCGATTACGACGATAATCCTATCCTCGTTACCTTTGCTGATGGCGAAACCTCCAAAACTGTTGAGATTTCCCTCGTCGATGATACTGAGGTGGAAGGCAACGAAACCATTAACCTCGACTTGAGTAATCCTACAGGCGGTGTGACTATTGGCGATTCCGATAGTGCCACACTCACTATCGTTGATAACGATACCCCGCCTCCCTCCCCTGGAGAAACCATTACTCTCGAAGCCGAAAACCTCAATCTCACTAACTACCAACTTGAGTCTAATTCTGTTGCTTCTGGCGGCTCCTTAATTACTCTGTTAAATAGCGGTAGTAATACTGGCACTGCTACAGCTCACTTTAATGGAGCTAGTGGTACCTATGATGTCGAGATTACCTTCTTCGATGAGAATGATGGGCAAGGTAATCTGGCTGTCAATATTGGTTCTAATCAGGCGAGTTTGCTGTTAAATGATAACCTCGGCAGTGCCGGCGTCAGTAACAGCAACAAGGTAACCACACAAATTTTCACCAATGTCGAGATTAGTAATGGTGAATTAATTACCATTACTGGTAATGCTCAGGGGGCAGAATGGGCAAGGGTGGATCAAATTAAATTTATCCCTGCTGAAGATACTCCAGAAGAAAATCCCACCGAGGGCAATAATTTCCTAGCAGGAAACTCAGAAGACAACACCATTAATGCTCTTGGGGGTGATGACACCATCCAGGCAGGAGCAGGGGACAACAATATCGATGGTGGTTCTGGTACTGATACTATCAGCTACAATTACAAAACAGCTGGTGTAACTGTGGATCTCAGTGCAGGCATTGCTACCCGTAAGTTCACCACCACTGATGACACTGAGTACAAAATCCTAGCTCTCGGCGACTCCAATACTCGCGGATATCCCAAGAAAAGCAATATTGGAGGCTACCGCACCGAATTATGGAGAAGCTTGGCAGGAGATGATGGCTTCAACCTGGATTTTGTTGGTCAAGCTCAGAGTGGGCCTTCAGACATCGATAGGGATCATGAAGGACGTGGTGGATTAACCATTGATGAACTCACTGATAATGTCAATGGTACACAGGGCTTTAACAGTCCCACTGCTCCACTCTATACCAATATAGAGGATGTTTTAGCCACAAATGGCAATCCAGACATGGTCTTAGTCATGGCTGGTACCAATGACATACTCCAAGGTGACACTGTTGATAATGCCATTGATGAGTATACAACTCTGATCGATCGCATTACTAAAGCCTCACCCGATACACAAGTACTAGTTGCCTCACTCATACCCAATTTATCTAGTTCTGAGCGTCAAACTAAAACTGAACAATTCAGTGACAGAGTTGAGTCTGAAGTTGTCAACCCCCTAGCCAATCAAGGCAAAAATGTCTATTTTGTTGACATCTTCAATGCGCCATTAAGTATTGGTGATTTTTCCAGCGATTTGATTCACCTCCAACAAAGTGGCTATAACGACTTGGCGGATGTCTGGTATCAGGCAATCACTAATACTGAAGGCGGTGAAGATACTCTCACCAATATCGAGAATATCGTCGGTTCTACCTTTGATGATGTCCTCAAGGGTGATAATAACGCCAACGTCATTGATGGCGGTAAAGGTAATGACCTCTTTACAGGTCTTGGTGGCAGTGATACCTTTATTTTCAGGTCTGGAGATGGTATTGACACCATTACCGATTTTGAAGATGGGATAGATTTTCTGGGACTAGCTGGTGGTTTGACCTTTGGGGCTTTGGATATTAGTCAAGGTACTGGTGATAATCAGAACGATACTCTGATTAAAACAGGTAATGAAACCTTGGCATGGCTCAATAATGTCCAATTTACCAGTATCACAGAGGATAATTTCACGATCGTTTAGGGGTTCATGGTTCATGCTCATGGGGTTGGTATAAGGACAGTTGTGGAATACTTTCCCAATAAACAATGAACCATAAACACTCCTGAAATAAATCGACTCTCTAGGGGCGTACAGCTGTGCGCCCTTACTTTTTATGAATATTTATTATAAATATCGCTACTTTGAGTAAAAACTAGGATTAACCCTGACTAGTATCTAGAGCATCAATCCAATGATCACAGGGTCAGCATTTGGCAAGTATAAGCAGCTATGAGTCCACAGATACTAGATATGAGCCAACAGAGATTAAAGCAAACCAAGCAGAGATTTCTTGTGGTTGACGACCATGAGGCAATCTTAGAGGGAACAGTCCCAGCTCTAAAGAATGCATATCCTGATGCGGAAATCATCACAGCCCAAGATCGTCATAATGCTCAGCAAAAAGTAGAACTGTATCACCCTGAGTTGGTGGTAATTGACTTGAGTATACCTGAAAAGCCTTATGACCCTGCTAACCCTGAGGTGGGAATTCAATTTCTCAAGGCTTTGATGAGTAGCACTCCGGCTCCTAATATTACGGTTCTCAGTACTGATATCAAACCACTGGTGCGCCTCAAGCCAATGATTAACACCTATGAGGGCGGTTTTGCGGCGATGGATAAATCCTTGCCAATTCGGGAGATGTTGAAACTCATTGATATGGCATTGCGAGGTTCAATTCACTTGCCGCGACAGGTGCGAGCGCGTCCAGAATTTGACCGCAAGTGGCTAGAGGTGCTATCTCTAAAATTTGAGGCAGGATTAACTGATAAAGCAATTGCCCAGCGTCTGGGTGTAAGCGATCGCACTGTGCGCAACTACTGGATTAGAATTCAAGATACTCTAGGTGTCTATGATGAGCCGGAAAAAGATTTGCGATTGCAAATTCAGATCGAGGCAAGAAAAATGGGTTTAATCAACTAAATCAATTTAATACTCAAACTAGACTGTGGCAGCTAAATTATGGACAAAAATTAAACAACGGGCGAAACTCTGGCGCGAGGTGATTATACCAGGAGCCTTAATCGTCGGCATTGTTGTGCTAGTTCGTTTTACTACAGTTTTGCAAGTACACGAGTGGATGGCTTTTGACTATTTTCTACAGCAGCGTCCTTCCGAAGCAGTAGACCAAAGAATTGTCATTGTCGGAATTAATGAAGATGACCTCAAAAATATGGGGGGCTTTCCTGTACCAGATAAATATCTGGCAAAAATGCTAAATATCCTCAACGAATATCAACCTAGAGTTATTGGTCTCGATCTGTTTAAAGATTTGCAAGATTCTCCTGGTCGTGATTTGTTGGCTCAAGCCTTGAAAGATATACCCAACATTATCGGGATTGAGGTAGTCTTAAATTCAGAAGATACTTTCAATATTAAACCGCCACCAGAATTACCTTCCGAGCGAGTTGGTTTTGCCGATTTCATTGTCGATCCTGATGGTAAAATGCGCCGCTATCTTCTCGCCAGCAGAAATTCGGAGGGTGAACTCAAGTACTCTCTATCATTACGTCTTGCCCAAACCTATTTAGCTACTGAAGGCATTAGTTTTAAACACGGTACTATTCCCTCCGAATTAACCCAAACCAAAGCTAAGAATCAAAATCTCAAATCCACTGACCCGATCAGATTTAATCAAACTACACTACCTCGCTTTTTACCCAATGCTGGGGGATACGTGAGAGCAGATGCCAACGGTAATCAAATATTCCTCAATTTTCGCGCTCATCGCCAGCCTTGCCAAGTCTTATCTTTAACAGATATTGTCGAAAGAAAATTCAATCCTAACCTAATTCGCGATCGCATCGTGATCATTGGCATGACAGCTGCCAGCGTTAAGGATAGAGTTAGTACTGCTGCCGTTAAAAGTACAATCTACTCTAAAAAGCACAAGCAATGGAATTCCTATAACCATTACTACTTAATCGATGGAGTAGAAGTTCATGCCCATGCTACCAGTCAAATTATTAGTGCTGTTCTAGATAAACGAGCCTTGTTAAGGGTTTGGGCAGAGTCCTGGGAATACCTCTGGATTATCTTGTGGGGATTGTTAGGAGTTACTCTGGGCATAGTTTTTCCATCTCCTTGGAAAAGTCTTTTAAGCATCGTAACTGCCAGTTTAATACTCACCATTATTTGTTATTTTCTGATAATTGTGGGCTGGTGGATTCCTTTTGTACCAACCTTACTAGCTCTATGCGGTGCTGGATTAACCACATTATTTTTCGACCGCAATTTGCGATTTGACTTTGAGCAACGCAGTTTGACAATTGAGCGCACCTTTGAGGCTGTCCACAATGGACCTCTACAGCACCTTGCCGTGATCTTAAGAAGCACAGAGGAGAACAAATTATCTTCTGAGCAATTGCACTCACAGCTGCAATGCCTTAACCAAGAATTGCGGAGTATCTATAAATCAATGAAACAGGAGGTATTAACTCAAAGTGAAAGTTTTTATTTAGATGATCATCTTACTCTCGACATACAAGCTCCTATCTCTGAACTTCTCTATCAGGTTTATGAGTGCACTTTGGAAAGAGACTTTCCCTGTTTAACAACAATTAAGACTTATATTCCTCCCAATTTTGCACCTTTAGAAGAAGGCCACTTCACTCCAGATCAAAAGCGGGGTTTGTGTCTATTTCTTCAAGAAGCTCTGTGCAATGTCGGTAAGCATGGAAAGGGAGCAACTCGCCTTGACGTTATCTGCTTCCAAGAGGCTGGTTGGTATAGTCTTCGCATTATTGATAACGGTGTCGGCATCAGCAACCAATCTAATGGTATAGCTAGCAATCAGGGAACTAGACAGGCTCAAGAGCTAGCCAGAAAACTGGGGGGAAAGTTTCAGCGATGCCCCAATTATCCTCAAGGAACTATCTGCGAGTTAAGCTGGTCAATGTCGGGTAGATGGCGGTCACGATTGAAAAAATGGCTGAGAGTAGTTGGCCAAATTGGCTTCAAAATTCTTAAAATTTAACTATAATTGTCATCAGCTCTCACTCATAACTTCCATAATCAAAATTACTATTCCCTATTCTCCAATTGATTACGCATTTTTAGGTCAAACTGGTGTAGTTAAGTGCAGTTAATTCCTACTTAAGGGGAGGATTAAAGTTGAATATTAAACGAGTTGCCAGCATTGCTCTGAGTTTGCCCCTACTAGTTACTACCGTCGCTTTAGCAAACACTGATAATTTTGATGATTTGCCACCAAATACCAGTGGAAGATCAGGTGGTTCTAGAGGATGTAGTACACAGACTGTACAATCTTTAGAAAGGATACCAGCGCTTATTTTACTGGCACCTACTCAGCAGAGCGCCAAGACTGTTGCTACTAATCCAACCTTCAGCTGGTTTGTGCGTGATTCTGGTTCTTGGCAGCTAGAATTCCGGCTATATCGCTATGATCCAGTTACTGAAGAAACTCAGTTAGTTAAAGAAATTAAAGATGACAGCTTCAAAAGCTCACCAGGGATTATGACTCTATCTGTGTCAGAATCTATCCCAGAATTACCAGTTGGTCAGAGATACCTTTGGCAGGTAGAATTAGTTTGTGACCCTAATCATCCTTCAGGCAATCCCTTTGCTGAGGCTGAACTTGAAGTAGTAGCGCTGCCAATAGAACTAAAAACAGAACTTGCCAACACTGAAAACCAATTTAAGCAAGCAACTCTTTACAAGCGCTTAGGCTTCTGGTATGACGCCTGGGATCTGGTTTTAAACACTGAACAAACTCCAATGATTAGTGAACTCAAGTCTTCCCTTCTGGAAAAGGTAGCGCTAGCGGAACAAGAGGTAGTTAAGGTTAGAGAAAGTGAAATCAGTAAAGTGCAACGCTAGCAAATTAACTATAAGGAATCGTCACAGTGAAGGTTGTGCCAACTCCAACTTCACTCGTCAAGTCAACCCTACCGCCTTGTAATTCCACACACTTTTTGACAACAGCTAGCCCTAATCCTGAACCAGTAATATTCTCAATATTCTCACCTCGATAGAATGGCTCAAATATATGAGATTGATCTGATCGACAAATGCCAATACCTTGATCCTGGATTTTAAAGGTAGCCTTCGCTGGTTCGCAAGTTACATCAAAATCAATTTGACCGCCTTGAGGAGAATATTTAATAGCATTAAAAAGTAAATTATTCAGGATAGAATGCAGATTTTTTTCATCTATGCCAACCTGATTATAATTACCTTGAATAGTAAAATTAATGGTATGATTACTGCTGGCATTAAGTTTTATTTCTTCTAATAAATTAGAACAGAATTGCTTTAGATTAAGTGGTCGAGTTACCAGTTTTGTTTGACAAGTTTCAGCTCGATTAATTGCTAAAATATCATTAATTACCTGGATCACTCTTTTCGCAGCTGTTTCAATTTGGCTAAATTTTCTGATTGTTTGCTCATCTGACAATTTATGGGAGAAAGATAACAGACACTGAATCGTGACTAAAATAGTACTCAGGGGAGTGCGCAATTCATGGGAAGCCATCGAAAAAAAGTGGAATCTAATTCTACTGCGTTCTTGCTCTCTAGCTAGTGCGAGACTGCTTTCTTCTGCTAGTTCTTCAAGAGATTTTTGCAGTTGCTGAGCTGCTAATTCAGTAGCACGTTTCTCCAAAGAGTTATAAGCTTGGCGAATTTCCTCCTCTGCTCGCTGGCGCTCAGCCCTAAGTTCTGCCTCTAGATGCTGGCGCATGCGCCTCTCCTGTGTTAGCTGGATATTGAGATCTTCAATTCGCCATTCTAGATCATTGTGCTGTTTTACTTCTATCGGTATGATTACTTGGTTGTGAGTCTTGTTGTCGTGCATAGTCAACCTCTAAGGAAATGTGTTGCTCAATCAACCGAAGGAAACGCCTTCTTTAAGATTAAGCTCATCCCACAGGGAAAAGTATGAGAACTTTCTCATACTTTGTAATTTATCATTTTTTTTTACAATAAGTCAGTACCAATCAGATAATGATGGCAATTGGTAAAATGCCCCTTCTACCCAAGCTTCCGGAGTCAGTTTGAGTATTTGCTCTTGATTAAAAAAGATTATTCTAAGAGATTAAAAGAGGTTATTATAAGATAATAGAGTCTAAACATGATTCACTAGAACCAAGCTTTTCTTGAGAATACTCTTAGTTGAAGATGATGCACCACTAGCAGAAAATTTAGCCGATATGCTAATTAATCAATTATATGTAGTTGATATTGTTAGTGACGGTGAAGCCGCTTGGGAACAAATTAAAACCATTGATTACGACTTAATTCTGCTAGATTTGTTACTTCCCAAGCTAGATGGGGTGAGTTTGTGCAAGCGACTGCGCTCTCAAGGCATTAAAAAGCCAATTCTGATGTTGACTGCTCGCGACACCATTACTGATAAAGTCAGAGCACTAGATATCGGTGTTGATGACTATATCGTCAAACCTTTTGATCTCTCGGAATTATTGGCACGGGTTCGAGCCTTGCTGCGTCGTGGAGGTTCTTCCTCAGCGTCGATTTTAGAATGGAGGGGCTTGCGTCTTGAGCCAAGTACCCATAAAGTTACCTATGAGGATCAACCTTTGCACTTGAGTTCCAAAGAGTATTCTATACTGGAACTTCTCCTACGCAATGGTCAGCAGGTATTGACGCGCAGTGTGATCCTTGAGCATATTTGGTCTTTTGATAACCCACCTTCAGAAAATACAATCAAGACTCATATCAATAGTTTGCGCCACAAACTCAAAGCTATGGGGGCACCTGATGGTTTGATTGAGACAGTGCGCGTTGTCGGTTATTGTCTCAAAAAGTTATCTTAAGCTGTTCTGAATCCCTCTCCTGACTCCTGACTCCTTGCTCCTCACCAAAAAAATTATTCAGCAAGCCCTACTTATTACTTATTACTTAAAATTCTACTATTTATAAGATTATTTTTATATTTAATCTAACATCAAAACCAATTACCAATTATAATAAAAGGTGCCCAGTATCCAGGATGGCTGTAGCGTCCCTTGGAATACACTTCCAACCAAGACTTTTGAGTAGCTTGCAGGGCTTCTGCTTTACTCAAACCTTGACGTAAACCTTGATAAAATCTAGTAATAATTCTTGCTGTTGCTTGGTCATCCACTTGCCAGAGAGTTGCCATTGCACTCTCAACTCCAGCTTGCAAAGCAATACCAGCAATGCCAAGAGCATCTCGATCACTACCAGCAGCAGTCTCGCAAGCAGTTAGGGTTAATAACGCTAATTTTTGCTTGCCATTACCGATGCTTCTAATAATTCGATAAAGCTGATTCATGGTTAGCTTTTCATTGTAATTGTTAGTGGTAGCATTTCCTTGATTTTTACTGCCAACTAATTTACCTGTAACCAAAAAAGTTTGTCGAGGATCAATCCCAAATTTAGCGTGAGTTGCTAGGTGTAGAATGGGGTGATTATTTGGCTGTAATTCTTGTTGTAAGCGTTCCCGCGTGAAGTCTTCATCCAATAATCCATTGCTATTAGGAATAGTTGTGACAATACTTTCAATCTCTGCTTTAACGTTTTCTAGAGGTGGAAAAAAGGTTTGCGGAGGAATCTTAGATGGCTTGGTTAATCCAAAAGCTAATACCCTTAGTGCTTTATTATCTAAGGGCAAAGGATTGGTAAGCTTAAGGCTGGGAGTATTAGCGATCGCATATTTTTCAATTAGGAATTGCTCTTGCTCCCTGTCATAGAGTATTGCCATCGGTATACTTCGCAAGATACCGTCATGCATAAACACTAAAGTTTTAATTTGCGCTGCCTCTAACTCAGCCTCAAAAGGACGAATTAGCCAATCATATACTTGTTGAGCTTTTGGTTTATAGGAATGCCCTCGATTAGAAAGTTTTTCTAACTTCAAGCGCAAATCATTAATGACTTCTCTTACTTCTTGACTATTTACAGGTAACCAACGAACCTCCAATCGTGATTGACCTTCGGGAGTAGGTAACGCTAGAATAATAGCAATACGCTGATCAACGATCATAGAACTGAAGGCAGCAGTACTGTCATTTACCTGGGCAATTGAGGTTTCCATAACTGGCAATTCACATTCATTACCCAGATAATTTTGTAGTTCTGCTAATCTCAATTCCTCAATGGTTGTTATCGCCGAGGTTAACTCAGTTTGGATGTCGTCGGAAGTTCTAGCGGAATGCAAGGCACGCTCTAGTCTAATTTCAGTTAATTGACGGTAGATAGGTTCGACTGCATCGCGGAAATCCAGCTGAAAATCTCTACTGGCGATTGCCAAATTGCCTCTGAGAGTTTTGATAGTATCAACAGATCTTTGATAAGCTGCGATCGCTTCTTCCTCCCTAGCTTGGGCTTTAAAAATACGTCCCTCCTGCCACTGCCAGAGGTAAAGGCTATCTTTTTTAATCAGAGCTAGTTGAGCCTGCTGAGTTAGCTTTAATGCCGGCTCATAATCCCCGAGACATTCGTAAACATGACCCAACCTGCCAAGGGCAAAGGACTCTGAACTTATATCCTGAAGCTGTTGAGCAATGGAAGTTGCTTGCTCAAGTAGTTCTATAACCTGAGCTGCTGACTCTGAGCGCAGGCATTGAGTAGCAGGTTCAAAATCAAAAGCAATGACCTCCAGTCTACTTTTTTGCACTAAACTAGCCATCTTAATAAGAGCATACACCTTTTCGCGAGAATTGGGTAGTGTCTCTAGTAGAACCAGCGCTTGTTTAAGGGTATGACTAAACTTTGAACTATCAGTACCAGGGTAGCGGTAGGTAGCTGTCAGCAAGTTTAGTAGCGATCGCATTTCACCCCAGTAATTATTCTGTTGGCGGGCAAGTTTAAAGTTAGCTTGAAAGTATGTCACTGCCTTTTGTTGATAATTGCTAACGTTTTTCCTGAAGTTTTCTAGAGATTGTTTATCCCTTGCTTGTTCTGCAAACTGGGCATAGCGGTAATCGCGTTTAGCGATAGAGCTGTAGAGATTACCCAAACTATTTTGAGCAGCTAAAATGTAGGCTGGCTGTTTAATTTGTTTAGCAATCTCCAAACTAGTTTCGAGGTATTGAGTTGCTAAGTCGTACTCACCTTGGAGGTGATGAGCCTTGCCTAAACTACCTAGGGCAGCTGCTTGACCAAGGAAATCTGACTCAGAACGAGCAATCTGCAAAGCGCTATCATCTTCACAAGCTAAAGTTTCGATACTACGACTGCACAAAATCGCGACCGCGTCTCGATGCTGTCCTAAACTACTATAAGCTTGAGCCTTTTCTGTGAGCATGCGTCCTAATTGCAGTCGTAACCCAGCCTGACGGTAAGAGTTAATAACTCGATCTAAATGAGCGTACGCTTGCTCAACTTGGCCTATTTGCTGGTATGCTCGTGCCAGGTATTTTAAGACCGTTATTTGCTGTTGAGAGTCTGGCTGGGTACTTAAGGCCTTTTGCCAGAGTTCAATTGCAGCGGGAAAGTCACCTGAGTGGTAATGATCAATACCCTGTTGTACTAATTGGCTTGTCTGAGGAGATTGGGCATTTGCTGCTGTTTCTAGTTTCAGTTGCCACTCACTAGAGGGAAGAATATCTAGACATAGACAAAGTATTAAGCTACCCAGAAATAGGAAGCCCAGGAATTGGCGATAACTTGATTGTTGAGGCTTACCTAGCATCAGGCAGTTTTAACTCTGGTGAGATTGTGATCAAAAAAACTGTTGGGCTAGAATGTAGTACATAATGCTACAAGTCTTCTTCTTTTGAGTACAGCCCATGGAAAAGCCAGTAGTCGAAACCAGCAAATTTATCAGCCTCATTCTGCGTCACAAACCTGAGACTATTGGTGTCGTCCTTGATCAAGAAGGATGGCTCTTGGTGGATACTCTTCTGGAAGCATCTGCTCAACACGGTATAGCTATAACCCGCCAAGAGTTGAAGCAAGTTGTGGAGCAAAAAGACAAGAAGCGCTTCGAGCTTCGAGATGGACGCATAAGGGCTTATCATGGTCATTCGCTCAAAGTAAATTTGAATCTGACAGCTGTAGAACCACCAACTTACTTATTCCATGGCACTGCCAAGGCTTGGATGGATTCAATTGGCAGCCAGGGGATATTAAAGATGAAACGCCAGTATGTTCATCTATCAGCGGATCCTGAAAAGGCAATGAAAGTGGGAAAGCGTCATGGTGTTCCAGCAGTTGTGCGAGTATGGGCAGCAATTATGCATCAGGAAGGTCACAAATTTTATCTTTCTGAGAACGGTGTTTGGTTGACAGATACTGTCCCCCCACAATACCTAGAGGAGATGAACAATTATAGCAACGGACATGTCAGTTAGGACATCCTATTTTGATTCAAAGGGAACAGGGAACAGGGAAAAGAGAAGAAAATTAGATCTACCTCATAAGTATGAGAAACGCTATAATCCTCGTTGTTTTAACAGGAGGAAAG
>JAAHGS010000170.1:2543-14411 GCA_010692645.1 Symploca sp. SIO2E9 | reverse complement strand
TTGGTAAGGAGAGGGAGCAGGGAGCAGGGAGTAGGGAGTAGGGAAAAGCCGATAGTTCTAAGCTTGATTATCCATGATCAGCTCCGAGATTGTCCTCTTAAGTGCAAGGATTTTGAGCCATTGGATGCTATAACCTGGCACTTGTTTAGAAAAAAAAGGCTCAAAACCCTTGTTTGGTATGCATTCTATATTAATTCAGCAAGCCTTACTTGCATATTTTTGGACAGGAGAGAACGTCACACCAAACAGGGCTCAATGCTCACTTCCTTGTCGGGGTGAACGAAATTTTGCGTGGGATTTGAGTTCTCCGCGTCTGGAGCGTCTCCGCGTCTGGAGCGTCTGCTTAATTATTTCCCCACTCTTTTTTTCGCTCACCCTGTAATTAGGTTCTTCCTCCTGCTTGAGCCTTCTTTGTTCCTCTTCTATTTCCTGCCTTAGCTGTTGCAGTTGCTTTCGTGCGGCTTCTGCTATTTCTGCTTGGGGATATAAGTCGCGAGTGGCAAACAGTTCAATCAGATTTCTGGTTTTGCTACGTTCTATGTATTCTATTGCTTGGTCACGATAGTTTAATTCCAGGCAAACTTCCACCATGCGGCGGTAGAGTTTATTCCATTCTTCAGCTAGTTTTTGTTTGTGCTCTTCTACTCCAGAACCTAATACTATTTCCCCCCTGAGGAATTCTACGGTTTCAATTGCCTCGGCAAAGCAATGGTAGGCATTGGTAAACTGTTGGGCATCTTGGTAGGCAAGCCCAAGGTTAAATAAGGTTTCGGCATGGTTTTGGGGAAAAGCCTCACGTGTAAACACTTGCAAAGCAGCTTGGAAAAAAGCGATCGCATTTTCGAGGTTGTCAGCCTTGTCTCCCCTGATTCTTTCTAAGTAGGCATTTGCCAGATTATTTTGAGTGGTTGCCCAGTTTTGGGGAAAAGCCTCACGTGTAAACACTTGCAAAGCAGCTTGGTAAAAAGCGATCGCATTTTCGAGGTTGTCTGCCTTGTCTCCCCTGATTCTTTCTAAGTAGGCATTTGCCAGATTATTTTGAGTGGTTGCCCAGTCTTGGGGAAAGGCCTCACGGGTGTACACTTGCAAAGCAGCTTGGTAAAAAGCGATCGCACTTTCGAGGTTGTCTGCCTTGTCTCCCCTGATTCTTTCTAAGTAGGCATTTGCCAGATTATTTTGAGTGGTTGCCCAGTCTTGGGGAAAGGCCTCACGGGTGCGTACTTGTAAAGCAGCTTGGTAGGCAGCGATGGCATGTTCGAGGTTGTCTGCCTTGTCTCCCCTGATTCTGTGACAGTAGACAGTTGCCAGATTATTTTGAGTCCTTGCCCAGTCTTGGGGAAAAGCCTCACTAGTAAAAACAGTGCTAACTAACTCATAACCAGTAATAGCAATCTCCAAATTAGTAGCCCTACTGCCTAGGGGAAACTGACCAATCAAATTACTTAAATTGACAATAACCCCTGCGATATATTGGGCTTGTTTTGGTTCTACTTCTGCCAGAGTCGCCGTTGCCCAATCTCGCAATAGCAGTGCCAAGTTATCATCGAGCTTATCTAGGTTGGCTTGCAGCAGGGGGTAAACTACTTCCGCGTTGCCGCCACTTTCTGCGGTTGCCTGCAATACCTCCATCAGGAAGTTAAGTTGTGAGTCGGCAGTAGGCATTTGCGAAGAGGTAGGGGTTACTGATGACAATCCCAGTGCCTTAGCTAGCTGAAGGGCAAAATTAATTAACCTGGTAAGCATCTAGGGAATCTTGATTCCCCTTTGCATTATGACTCAATCCATGCAGAAACGGCAATAAGTAATAAGTAATAAGTAATAAGTAATAAGTAATAAGGGTTTGAACCCTAGGCGGCTAAACGGATGGATGCAAGATCTAAGATTGAAAGCAATTATGGGAAAATAAAAGAGTAACGCATTCCTCTAAGCACTATGACAATAGCAGAGCTATTCCCTACTCTAAGAAGTTTGACTCGTGCAGACAAATTGAAAGTGATGCAATTTTTAATTGCCGAACTTGCTAAAGAAGAGGAGCCTACTCTACAACCGGGAGCAACATACTCACTCTCGTCACCTCTCAATTCTCACCAAGCGGCTCACAAACTTGCTCAACTATTGAAATCAGAGCAACCAACGCAAAATGCGTAATGCTCAGCGCTTTAACTTTATAGAGAGATTAGATGCATTCGGTATTCCTGATGCGTTGCCTCAACTGCCTCTATCCCTCACATATCGAGGTGCATCGGTAGAGGTTTCAGCACTGCTAGACACAGGCGCAAGCGTTAATGTCTTACCATATAGCGTCGGGATTCAACTTGGTGCGGTTTGGGAGGAACAAACAACCTCTGTAATCTTGGCTGGCAATTTGGCTTCGGTGGAAGCAAAAGGTTTACTAGTTTCTGCACAGATTGGCGATTTCAATCCGGTTCGGTTGGTTTTTGCGTGGAGTTTGTCTAATGACGCGCCTTTACTGTTGGGTCGGATGAATTTTTTCCTAGAATTCGATGTCTGTTTCTACCGTTCACAACTTGCGTTCGAAATCTGTCCCAAATCCTGAAATGCTGTCTTACTTATTACTTATTACTTATTACTTATTACTTATTACTTATTCTTTTCCTCGCTTGCATAAAGATTCAAATTAGCAGCGAAATCAGAAGGGGCATCAATCTTGATACTTTTCAGTTTAGACATCAAGCTAGACTTTCTGTGCTGTTGTTTAGATTTAGCAAAATTCTTGATTAAGAGATAGAGTTCATCAAGATATTCTTCGCTGAAGCTGTCAATTTCCGCATGAATTTTTTTTTTCGTCGTCATCAGCAGAATTCTCCTATTTATGAGTTTTAGCTGCTTCGCTAATACCGATTTTAGATGACAAACATTACCACTGTTAATTTTCTTTTCCAAAAACTTGTACCAACAAGTTAAATGTAGTAAATTAATATTGTTGCCATGGCAACCCAGAAAAAAGCCAGCCTGGAAGCGTAGAATCCGACAGGCTGGCTCTGGTCCCTCTATTGCAAGGAGACAACTAAATTATGGCGTATCGAGACAAACTCAGGCCTTGGGCTATAGCACATCTATTGCCCAACAATCTGCAATGGTCAATAATAGGCCGTTACCGCACCAAATCAGACGCCGAGGGACACCTCAACTGGTTACGTCGGAATGTCCCAGGCAACACCTTTGAACTTATCTGGGACTTACCTAACGAAGACTAAGTAATAAGTAATAAGTAATAAGTAATGAGTAATAAGTAATGAACGATGAACCAAATTAGTAAAATAAAGATAAGAAATTGAACTAGCAAAGATAGTTTTTGTTAATTAACATGTTTTTAGTTTACAAAGACTATTTATTTATGCTATTTCTCTGAGACCCTTTATAAAATAAATCTTAAATTTTTGACGTTTTCCCCTGATTCTGGTGGCACCTCAATTAGTTCTCCGTTAAATAGCTCGTATAGTTTATCTGTCCCGTCGTCATAGGAGAGATACTCTGTAAAGTTTAAAAAGCGTTGCTTTAATATTTTTACTAAATTATCCGGATAGCGATTGTACTAAGGGGAACAAAGAAGTGGTGTCAATAAAATGCACCCTGATTGATTTCCCTCGGCGAATTGCGTACGGGGGTTTTCTTGATAGTTCATGGTTCATACATCATTGACATCCTCCCATCGCGTTCAAGCGAGGGTATTCGTCGCCCTCCTTCGAGAGTCTCCTGCCGCGAAGACAGATGAAGCACAAGCCATGAACGACGAACTATATCAATTCCAAATTAACTTATCCCCCTAGAGGGGATGTTACGCTAAGCTAGAGCACAGGTACATCTGAAAGCAATGCTCAGAGAACCCATCTGTACAAGTTCCATCTATCCGTAGGAAAGCCAAGTGGTTGCCACTCCTGAAAAACCGCAAACAGTAACATCCCCCGCAACTGGAGGTAATGAGCGAGTTGCCGTTTTACTCATGGGCTACGGTGAAGTCGAGAGCTACGAAGACTTCGCTAACTACAATGAGCAAGCCTTAAACTTACTCACTGCCAAATTTGCGCCTGTACCTACCTGGATTTATCCGCCCCTGGCGAAAATTCTGGCAATTTTTGACTTCCACGAATGGGGACACCAGCATGACAATTTTATCTCTCCCCACAATAAAATTTTTGAACAGCAAAGAGCTGGTATTGAAAAATCTTTGCAAGAGAAATGGGGAGAACAGGTTCAAGTTTTCAAAGCTTTTAACTTCTGCGCCCCCTTTCTGCCCGCACAAGTCCTTACGGAAATTAAAGCTCAAGGCTTCGACAAACTGCTAATTTATCCCCTTTTAGTAGTCGATTCCATTTTTACCAGCGGCATTGCTGTTGAGCAAGTCAACAATGGTCTTACTAATCTAACCGACGCCGACGCTAGCGAACACTGGCTTAAGGGAGTGCGCTATATTCCTTCCTTCTACAATCAACCGGAATACATTGATTTAACTGCCCGACTGGTTGAGGAAAAGATTGCGCAAGAGTTAGCCCTTGCCCATCAGCCTTCACAAACTGGTATCGTGTTGATGAACCACGGTTGTCCTCATGAAGCCAAAGGATTTGTCTCTGGCATTACTGAAAGTCAAGAACTCTATGAACTCGTCAGGGAGAAATTAATGTATAAGTATCCCCTGATTTCAGTCGGTTGGCTCAACCACCAAACACCTTTGATTAAATGGACTCAACCTCACGCCGAGTTAGCTGCTCAGAACTTGATTGATTTGGGTGCTAATGCCATTGTCTTTATGCCAATTGGCTTTGTCACAGAAAACCACGAAACCTTGCTGGATGTCCATCACATCGTCCATAACTTGCAGCGGCGCAACCCTGGTGTTACTTATGTCGAGATGCCCTGCGTTAATGAACACCCTGAATTTTTGAAGATGGCAGCTGATTGGGCAAATCCTCAAATTGAAGCCCTTCTACAAGAAACAGCACTGGCTGTCAATCCTCAGTTGGCATCAGAGCAGGCATCTCATCACGAACATCATCATCACCATCACTAGAGTATTGATTCGGTAATACTAATTTTGGTGGAAAGTGTTTATCGTTAATGGTTCATGTTTACTTAGCAATGAACTATGAACCATTAGCAATCATAGCAGGAGGCAGGAGTCTCCAGGGCCCGATGCTGGAGGAAAAGCCAAGTTCTATCTGAGTTTGAGACTTTTTTAAAATCTTAACTGCCTTGGCGATTGCTATAATATAATAATTTCATGGAAGCACCCCTTGATCGCATCAAACTCTCCCAATCTGCTAAAGATCAACTAAGCAAACTCAAACGCTATACCAAAATTGACCAGTGGAACATCCTCTGTCGCTGGGCATTCTGCATCTCACTTGCTGAAAAAACCATGCCCTCGCCAGTACCAATTCCCACTGATTCTAATCTAGAGTTGACTTGGCGCACCTTCGGGGGAGAAATTTCAGATATCCTCTTAATTGCTCTCAAACAGCGCTGCCATAATGACGGTTTGGGGTGCGACAAAGAAACACTAGCCAATCAATTCCGTCTCCACCTGCATCGTGGTATTGGTTATTTAGCAGGGGAGCCAAATCTTAAAAAGATTGAAGACTTGATTGCTCTTGCTGTCAAGTAAATATAGAGAAGTAAATATAGAGGTTTTCAAAAAGCGCCCTCGAAGGCGGTGGAACTTTGCCCTGAGTCCATCACGAGGATGGGAGGTTGGAATTGAGACCATTTCCAAGTTCTGTTCTGGTAATAGTTCCCATTCATAATTAGTCACTAACAAGGAACATGCTTGGTTTGGAAAGTCCCCCAAGTATTCGTTGCTCTTGGTGTTAATTCGTAATTACCTGAACGTACATCAAGAGTCAAAATTCCAACCTAATCAACACCTAATTGTTGCTTGAATGTTCAAATTCATAAACATAAAACAGCCGACTTAACTTTTTCAAGAAGTAGGCTATGATTGCTAGAATAATTGCTCCCCCTATGGCCAGCCAAAATCCAGTTGTAGGTATCACTGTGAGGGGAGATATATTTATTGAATCTACATTCATTGTCATCTTCAACGCTACAGCCCGTGCATCGATAACTATTCCTATCAATAAACAGACCAAAGCACCCACATAACTTAATACCATCAGACGATTAATTTTTGTCAGAGCCTTTTGACAAACCACACAATCTTTAGTATGAGTTGACCAAACATCGAACAGTTGCTGTTTATCTGACTCTGCATTGGGAAGTTGAGTATTGACACCTGAATCCCAAGGGATTTTACCTCCTGCTCTATGTTTAAACCACTGACGAAAGGTTATTACCATTTTGTCTTGAGGATTGGGCGTATAAACTGCATTGAGCCAGTCTTGCTGTTGTCGTCGAGCTAAGATTTTTTCTTGGTAATGAAGGAATACTAAGTCTTGATGCAAAAATACTGAAGCCAAGACATGACCCAACCAAGTTGGCATTGGTAAGGCAAAAAATCCTAACCCTTTTGGTGTTTTCCCGGCTTCATTCTTGACTAAGACCTGACAACCAATATGACGACACCAGCCTGGACGAGTAGGAATAGCATATAAGGCTAAGATTAATTTTCCCCCATCTTTATAGGTGCTAACAATTCTCATATGACAGGGCGGTTGAAAGTCATGAATTGTTTCAGCTACCGTTTCAACGGTGGGGTTAATAGCAAAGGAAAATCCTTCTTGAGTGGATATTTCCCTCAGGCGAGGCATATCATAATACTTGGCGTCTTCATAACGACTACCCATAATACCGTGATGGGAAACTGGTACGTGAGCCGGATCAGCAACATTTTCCATGAAAAAGTCCCAGCCATAGGGCAAATCGCGGATATACCAAAATAGCTTGATGACTCTATCAGAATCTGATTCTAATTCTGGAATCAAACGAGGTTTTCTCAACTGACTTTCCTTTTGAGCCTTACTTCCCGATTCTGCCCAGACCCATAATAAACCCTGGTGTTCCTGAGTTGGATAGACAACAGCACAGGATTTAGGGTTCGAGCAGTGTTTAATTTCAGTTTGCTTATCCTGAGATTGAGGAATACCGACACAATTTCCTTGAGCATCGAAACGCCAAGCATGATAAGCGCACATTAATGTTCCATCAGACTCTACACGTCCTTCTGAAAGAGGAGCTAGTCGATGGGGACAAAAATCTTCAAAACAACGCCATTTACCAGTTTTATCCCGCCATAACACTAGCTCTTTACCAAGTAACTGTATTCCCTGGGGACGAGAGGGAGCGAGAAATTCAACAACAGCTACTGGATACCACTGCTTTGTCCACTGAAATGTTTCTTCTTGTTTGAGGTGAAGTTGTTCGCTTGAATTATCAATACTTGCTTTTAAATTAGCTAAATTGGCTTCAATAGTCATATTTTTGGGAATACTGTCTTCAAAGAGATAACTTTATATTCTCTTCAATATTACCGAAAATTAATTTAAGTTAAATTATGTTTCTATCCCCAAACTAATTTGAGTAGCGTGCAATTATCCTCACAGGGTATATTAACTAAAATGCTCATGATTCAGCTATGGTTGCTCCAGTCCCAGAAGCCCCTGAAATCGAGCGTCACAGAGCCGCAATCACGCGTACTAATCTCTCTAAGCCAGTACGATTGGCTATAGAAAGCTCAATCCTAAACCAAAGTACCACATTTTTTGATTATGGCTGCGGTCATGGTGGCGACATCAAACGCCTTGCCAAGCAGGGCTATAGTTGTTCTGGTTGGGATCCTTACTACCGCCCAGATAATTCCCTCACATCAGCGGATATTATTAATCTAGGCTATATCATTAACGTCATTGAAAAGCCTGATGAGCGACGTGAAGCCCTGCTCAAAGCTTGGGAATTGACCCAAAAAGTCCTGATTGTCTCTGCCCTAGTTTTAATTGAAGAGGCTCGTAGTGGTCAAATTGCCTATGGTGATGGTATTGTTACCCGCCGTAAGACCTTTCAGAAGTATTACCAACAAGAAGAACTCAAAGCCTATATTGATCAAGTTTTAGGCGTCGATGCGATTCCTGTTGCCTTGGGCATCTACTTTGTTTTCCGCGACGCTGCTGCTGCCGAGAACTTCCGGGCATCGCGCTTTCGTTCCAACGCTAGTACTCCTAGAATCCGCCTTACCCTTAAGCGATTTGAGGATTACCAGGAAATGCTTGCCCCCTTAATGGCGTTCTACACAGAGCGTGGACGTTTGCCTACCCCAACTGAACTACCTAATATTACTGAACTTCTTGAAGAATTGGGTAGCCTGCGCCGTGCCTTCCGACTGATTTTAAAAGCTACTAATCAAGCTGAATGGGATGCTATTACCGACAAACGCCGCCAAGAGCTTCTAGTTTACCTGGCTTTGACCAAATTTGGTCACCGCCCTAGATTCAGTCATTTTGATAGCAGTCTTCAAAACGATATTAGAGCCTTCTTCGGCACTTACAAACAAGCTTGTGCTGCTGCTGATTTAATGCTGTTGAGTGTGGGAGATAGCCAGTTAATTGCCAGTTGCTGCCGACAGAGTGATATGGGGAAACTGTTGCCTAATGGTCTTTACGTCCATGTCTCAGCTATCGAAGTTCTCAATCCCCTGCTACGACTCTATGAAGGTTGTGCTAGTCGCACCATTGGGCGTTTAGATGGCGCTACTTTAGTTAAATTCCATATTAATCAGCCCAAAATCTCTTACCTATTCTATCCTGACTTCGATACTGACCCTCATCCGGCTTTGCACACTAGTATGCAGATTGATTTACGGGATTTACAAGTTACCTACCGTGATTACGATACTTCGAGTAATCCGCCTGTACTGCATCGTAAAGAAACCTTTGTTACACCTGACTATCCACTTTATGAAAAGTTTTCTAAACTTACCCGCCAGGAAGAAAACTGGGGATTGTTAGAGGATACTAAAACTATCGGTACTCGCCAAGGCTGGCACAAGCGTCTGGTAGAATATTGTGCTGAACTTCAAGGGCATCGCCTTCGCTGGCGTAAAGATGCTGATCCCTATCGCGTTAAGTTATTGCAATCTGCCCGTAATCGGAGGAGTAGGGAGGGTTGAGGGGGAGATGGGGAGATGGGGAGATGGGGAGATGGGGAGACGCGGAGATGGGGGGATGGGGAGAGGGGGAGACGCGGTGACGCGGAGATGGGGGGATGGGGAGAGGAGGAGACGCGGTGACGCGGAGATGGGGAGACGCGGGGATAGGGAGACGCGTCTGCTTAATTATTTGGAAAACGGCTATATTGATGGAGATTATTGAGAAGTAGTTCCCATGAGCTCTGAGCCTCCAAAGCCTTCTGGACAAGATACCGTCAAAAAGACAACGGAAGAGCTGGCTAAGTTTGCTCAGTGGATTGCAGGATTAATTTACCGTCGCAATTGGTTTACTCTGCTGTTACTAATTGATGCGCTATTAATTCTGTTTTTCACTTCGGGGGGGGGGTTGTTGCTAAATTTTTAGAGTCTTGGTTCAGTCTGAAGTTACCACAATGGTACTCAACTGTATTCTGGTTGGCGGTAGGGGGAGTTTTTATCGCTGCTTTAATTGTCGCAGTGCGGACAATGCCTCCGGAAGTGGAGGAAGATAAGTTTAAGGAACATAAGGCAATTAAGGGGTTGCGCCCTTTTACTGAAGGGGATGCAGAGATTTTTAGCCGTTTACAGCGTCACCATGATTTGGAAGATTGTTTGAATGCTCTTAAGAATCCCTCCTTCAACTTTGGCTATTTGGTGGGAGAATCGGGCTGTGGCAAAACTTCGTTTTTACAGGCTGGTTTGTTGCCTAAGTTAGAAGAAAATATTAATGAGTGCGGAGTTTACATCCGCTTTAGTAACCAAGAACCGTTAGAAAAGGTTCGCAAGGAGTTAATTAAGCAGTTTTCCTTAGAATCCCAACTGGCTTCAATTACTGAGGAAAAGGGGAGTTTCCTGGCTTTAGCTAATGAAGCCTTTGCCGTCGCATCTAAACCGCTGATCTTACTATTTGACTAGTTTGAGCAATTTTTTGTTCAATGTAAGTCTAAACAAGAACGTCAACCCTTTATCCAAGCCCTGAAACAGTGGTATGACAGTTCAGAAGCCTATGCCGTCAAGATTGTTTTCAGTATTCGCGCTGATTTGTACTATAACCTGATTGAAATTGAGAAAGCCTTGGGTTATGCTCCTAGCCCTTTTGAAGTCTGCCGTCTGGAAAAATTTTCTCCCCAACAGGCAACTGAGGTACTAGGTTTCATCGCGGAAACAGAGGATTTCAAATTTGACCGCTCCTTTATCCAAAAAGTTACTCGACAGGAAATAGCTAGTAGGGAAGATGGTTTAATCTCTCCAGTGGATTTGCAGATTCTCGCTTGGATGCTGGAGCGGGAAAATATCGAGGGATTAAGGGCTTTTAATCAAAAGGCTTTTCAAAAATTGGGGGGCATTGAAGGTTTATTAAGGCGGTATTTGGAGAAAGTTCTAGAAACAAGAACCGCAGCCAATCAGCGTCAGGCGACAATTAGGGTTTTATTGGCGCTTACCGATTTAGAGCGGCAGGTGCGAGGGGGAGTGCTGACAGTTGAGGAGTTACAGTCAAAACTCAAAGACACAGTAAAACCAAAAGAGGTAGTCGAAGCGACAATCTGGTTAGCAAGGGGAGATGTACGCTTAATTTCTCCAGTGGAGCGAGAGGGGATAACTGGCTATGAATTGGCACACGAGCGCATGATTCCGGCGTTGATGCAGTTATCCGGTAAGGAACTGACAGAGGCAGAGCGAGCCAACAAGTTGCTGGATACCAGGGTAAATGAATGGTTGGGGAGTAAAGGCAAATCCCGCTATCTGTTCGATCCTTGGGAGTTGTGGTTGATTGAACGGCAGAAACCCTATTTAATTTGGGGCACGAAACGAGAGCAAAAAGAGAGGCTCTTAAGAAAGAGTAAGCAGCTAATTTATGGAATTACAAGTGTTATTGCCCTGGCTATGCTGATGGTGCTGCTTTTCAGTGGTTGGCTATTGTATATACCACAAGGACAAATGCAGCGAGTCAGGTGGGTAATAACTAATCCCTTGGACAATCGCCTTGACAGAATTAGTGATGCCAAAGTTACTGAGGCTGCTGTTGCCTTGGCTAAGAATGGGCAGTGGAAACTGGCGTTAGATTTGCTAGAGAAGCATGTTAGTCGTCCTCAGGATCAAGCGGATTTTCTCAGTCAATTTGCTCAGGTTGTAACCCAACAAGGAGACTCTAACCAAGCTAAAGCTAAATTAAACAGGGCTTCAGAAGACGCGAAGGAGATTGACAACCCATACTACAAAGTCTTTGCCCTCAGAGCGATCGCAACAGCTTCTGCACAACTACAAGAGCAAAAGGATGCTAAAGAGCTCTTAGAAAAGTCTTTGCAGGCGGCACAGACCATTGACGACCCAGACGACAAATCCTCTGCCCTGAGTGCGATCGCACAAGCTTCTGCACAACTAGAGGAGCAAAAGGCTGCTCAAGAGCTCTTAGCAAAGTCTTTGCAGGCGGCACAGAGCATTGACTCCCCATACTCCAAATCCTCTGCCCTGAGATCGATCGCACAAGCTTCTGCACAACTAGAGGAGCACAAGGCTGCTAAGGAGTTCTTAGAAGAGTCTTTGCAGGCGGCACAGACCATTGACTCCCCATACTACAAATCCAATGCCCTGAGTGCGATCGCACAAGCTTCTGCACAACTAGAGGAGCACAAGGCTGCTCAAGAGCTCTTAGAAGAGTCTTTGCAGGCGGCACAGACCATTGACTCCCCATACTACAAATCCAATGCCCTGAGTGCGATCGCACAAGCTTCTGCACAACTAGAGGAGCACAAGGCTGCTAAGGAGTTCTTAGA
>JAAHGS010000170.1:0-2533 GCA_010692645.1 Symploca sp. SIO2E9 | reverse complement strand
TCTTAGAAGAGTCTTTGCAGGCGGCACAGACCATTGACTCCCCATACTACAAATCCAATGCCCTGAGTGCGATCGCACAAGCTTCTGCACAACTAGAGGAGCACAAGGCTGCTAAGGAGTTCTTAGAAGAGTCTTTGCAGGCGGCACAGACCATTGACTCCCCATACTACAAATCCAATGCCCTGAGTGCGATCGCACAAGCTTCTGCACAACTAGAGGAGCAAAAGGCTGCTAAGGAGTTCTTAGAACAGTCATTGCAGGCGGCACAGACCATTGAGGACTCACACTCCAAATCCGATGCCCTGAGTGCGATTGCACAAGCTTCTGCACAACTAGAGGAGCACAAGGCTGCTAAGGAGTTCTTAGAAGAGTCTTTGCAGGCGGCACAGACCATTGACTCCCCATACTACAAATCCAATGCCCTGAGTGCGATTGTATCAGCTTCTGCACAACTCCAAGACCAAAAGGCAGTAAAAGAGCTGTTGCAAGAGTCTTTGCAGGCTGCCGAAGCTGCCAATGCTTCTTCTGTCTTAGCAGAGATTGCCATTCAATATGCCCAGCAATATAACTGGGGGAAGGCTTTACGAGCTCTCCGCAATTGTCCTGAGTCTGAAAGGGTTAGTGCCATGGCAAAGATACTAACGCTGTGGGCTGAAAAGAAAAATCTTCGGTTAATTGATGGGGCTGTAGTTCTTGAAGTTAAAGTTAGTGGAACTCCTAAGAATTACACCTTTAATGTCTCACTCCACAGTCCTACTAAGGGATGTAACCAATATACAGATTGGTGGGAAGTACTCAGCGAGGATGGCGAACTATTGTATCGTCATGTCTTTGAGAAAAGTCATGTTGAGGAGCAACCCTTTGAAAGTTCAGGTAAACCAGTCAAGATTCAATCTGATCAAGAAGTAATCGTGCGTGCTCATATGAACAATCAAGACGATGACAATAATATAGGCTATAAAGCCATGCAAGCCTGGAAAGGAACTGTTGAAAAGGGGTTTAAGTCGATTCGCCTCCCTGAGAATTTTGCTGCTAGTGTAGCGAAGGAAGAGCCGCAGCCACGGAAGTGTAAGGAAGGGAAGTGAAAGAGAGGGGGAGATGGGGGGATGGGGGGATTTATTTGGATTATCTAAATGTTTTTTACAAATGTTTTTTAAGTAATAAGTAAGAAATAATAAGTAATAAGTAAGAAATGTTTTTTGTCACTTATTATGTTAAGAATTGCGATATCTGCGAATTAACCACAAGCCTAGTAAATAACTAACGATAGCACTGACTAACCCGACGGCAAAGCAACCGACAAGTAAAGTCAAGAGCATGGCTGAACCAAAATCTTTAACTTCTTGCCAGGATTCTAAATTGATATCTGTGATAACTTTCTCATTTAGCAGCCATTGACCAACATGAAAGTTAAATGCATAGATTGGTACATAAGTCAAGGGGTTACTAATCCAAGTCCCAGCAGCAGCAATAATTTTGTTTCCCCTGACGATAAACGCCAGTAAAACACCTATTATGATCTGGATACCAAATAGGGGAAATAGTCCAGCAAATACACCACAGGCAAGACCACGAGCGAGTCTCTCTGGCGATCCTTGTAGACGAACTAGACGCCAGTAGAGATATTTTAACCCCCTTAACCAACTGTGCCTAGAGTTTCTCAATAGGGAATTACCAGGGACGTATGGTTGACTTGGGGAGGGGAAACACTGCGCATAAGTTGGCGGGTAATTTCTAGACATGTATGCGACCTTTCACCCCATAGTTGGCATTAACAGCCCAATAGCGGTAGATGAGTTATCAGAACCTAACTTATAATTTACCTTAAGAATCGAATTGAGTCCTTGGTATGTAAGTCTTGCCTAGCGAATAATATTAAAATTCTGATTAATAAAATCATTTAAAGCATCCTGATTTTGCTGGTTAAAAAGTTGGGGTGCTTTAGTTGGTTCAACAAATTTTAAATCTAAAGTTTCCTCATTATCTATATAAAGTTCACCACCTAATATTGTACATAAAAAGAAAAACGTAATTATTTGTGCTTTGTCTCCATTGGGATACTCCAGGAAATATTTAGTGTATACGCCAATGAGCTTCTCAATTTTTACTATCAGCCCTGTTTCTTCCTTAACTTCTCTAAACAAGGCTTCTTCGGCTGATTCTCCCAATTCTAGAGCGCCTCCTGGAAACCCCCAACTATTCTTGAAATCTCCTCTTTTTTGTAAAAGAACCTTCCCGTCACTGTTGAGAATACAAGCAGAGGAATAATTAAGAAAAATTGGTTCTTTACCAACTTTTCTTCTAATCCATTTTATATAGTCACCCATGGTTTAGTATCGAGTACCTAAATGTTTGTTACAAATATTTTTTAAGTAATAAGTAATAAGTAATAAGTAATAAGTAATAATTTTTATTAGTTGTCACTCAATCATCCCCCCCTCTCCCCATCTCCCGGGTGAGCGAAATTTTGGTTGGAATTTTAATTCTCCGCGTCTCCGCGTCTCCGCGTCTCTGCGTCTGCTTACTTGTTCCA
>JAAHGS010000017.1 GCA_010692645.1 Symploca sp. SIO2E9 | reverse complement strand
GGTTTCTTGAACCTAGGAAAACCATGGGCTTGTTCCCACATGCTGACAAAAGCTTTCTCGAGGCGCATCAGCGTTTGTTGAAGTACTTGTGAGTGTACTTTTTGCAGGCTAGGGCTAGTTTTTCGGTAGGCAGTTAAGGCTTTTGCCTGATTAACATAGGTTGGACGCTTACTCTCAGCTGGGATGATGTACTCAGACCGAAGTGAGCAAGCGTTAATTTGACAACTACGAGACTTGTACCAGTCCTTGCGCTCAGCTAGAGCATAGTTATAGACACGACGGTTTTGTTCTAGCCAGTCGTGGAAGTGCTCTATCTGTGCTTTGGTTGGCTTAAGTTTAAATTCGTAGGTCAGATTAAACACTTGTATCACCTCCTTATGCTCTATAATACACCCATTTTTATGGGGCATAAGGATGGTTTCTAAGATACTCACTGGCAATTCATCCCATCGCTAAAAGCGAGGGTCTTCTTGCCGGAGCTAGATAAATGCCTCAACTAAGCTGAGGTACTCTCCCAGTTGTTCTCCTTCAAAGTGCCAGAAGCACTTAGCTGCTTGAGAACGAACTTCTTTACTCGAATCATTGAAAAGTTGAATTAAGGCGTTTTCACAAAACTCCCGCCAATAGGCGTGACGAAGGTTGGCAACAAATATCTCAGCAGCAGCCTGGCGATGGGCTTCTGTGCCAGTTAGGCAAATTTCAGCTAGCCAGCGCCCCTCTTCCATGGCTAAAGAGATCAAACAAGCTTGTCTGGCACCAACTTCCACTACTTTCATTATTTCCGACAGAAGCATCCGTTCAACAATTGATGCTAGGTCTTCAAAATGAGTTGGTAAAGCGTAATACAAGAAAAACTGAACGGTTTGTGTTCCTAAGAGTGTCTCTTCAGTTTCACACAGTTGCTGGAACAAGCTTACAGCTAAGTTTCGGTCATAGTTCAGCATAGCTGTTAGTGCTTCAGCAGCACATGACCTCACAGCAATAGAAGGGTCTTTCACTATTTGTTCCAGAGGTTTTTGAAAATAAGAGGTGCGATTCTTGTCGGCAAAAATTAGGTTTGCGATCGCACTTACTGCACTACCTCGTGTGGAGTTAATTCCTGCGCTCAGAACATCACCACCATAGTAAACATCTCCAATTTTAGTTTTAGTGCGCCATAACTCTTGCTCTGGGTTAGGGTCTTCCAAGGCATACCAGGTCACAATATCCAAAGCTTGCTGAGACCAAGGCAGTTTAGCTAACTTCTCAAATAACCAACAAATCGAGGAGCCAAAAGGTTTTTGGGGGAGTTGATGGCAGCGTTGACATACATGAAGTGCCGTTTCTATGTCTAAACCAACCTCAGCAATACCGCGTAGAACAGCATCAAAGTATGATGAATTGGTATTATCTGGGAATCTATGTATTAGTTTGGCAAAGCGTGCTGGTTCCTTTTTTACTTCTTTTTCTAGAAGATTAGATAATTTACCTGCTCCACCTACAAATTCTTTATTAGCCCTAAACAAGGCATCTGCATCATTGTAGTCATAATGAGCAATAGCATTGAGCCATTGTTCGTCAGTCATATTCTCTGTTGAACTTTGAGGTATGGGAGAGCCGACTATAGAAGCTACTATTGGCTTTGGCGGTTCGATTTGCCCTGATGCTTCCAGGCAATTTAAACTTATAAACTTTCGCCTCCATTCCCCTAACCGACGAGTAGCTGCTTGTGTACGTCGAGAGGAATCAATAGCATCTAGCAAAACTAGCTGGGGATAGCCTCTATATTGAAGATCTCGAAGATCTCTAGGAATTGTGGAATAATCAGTGTAGTAGTCAAGTATTACTGCTTCAAGTTTTAGTAAATGCTCTTCGGAGCAATGTGGAGTAGTTGCTTCTATTAACTGACGAGTAGCCCAATAGGTAGCAGCAAGAGTATTTCCATTACAACTTGAGTCTCCTGTTTTGAGTCCTGCTGGTTGCTCACAAAGATAATCGATAACTTCATCTGCAAATCTCTGTCTGTTAGCGGTATAGGCACGAATCAGAAGATACTCAATAGTTTCAAAATTTAAACCGCGAAGCTGTTGCTGCACAATAGCTATAAATTCTTCAGGTTGGTTTACAGCTAAATTAGAAAGTGCTGCTTCCATTTGACATAACAACACATTTTTAATGTCATAGCTGTTGTCATAAGGTCGGTAACACCAAACAGAATCAGACCAAGGTGGATTATTTTCCCTTATAGCTGTTAACTCTATGACGCGAAGCATGAAGGGAAGTATATTTTCTATAAACGCTTTCGGGGCAAGACGTGCGCTTTCAGTTAAAACATATTCGTAATCTTGGCTTGGCGGGAGAGCGCCAGAATCACTATCAAAAAGATTAGGTTGTCCAGCAGCGATACTCAAATTTAGATAGTGATTGAGATAGCAGCTAATAGCTTCACAAGCCCAGTCTGGATGCTCTTCAGACAAAGAATAAATTTGCATCCAGAAATCAGAATCATAATTGGAATTAACCCTTTTTATTTCGTCAAGGATGCCTTCACTAATCAGCCGCAGGAAGAGTTGAAAGAAACGCTTTCCATCTCCAGTAGCGAGATCAGCTCTTTGCACGAGATAGTTTAGCCGCTTACACCATACTTCTGATACACCGATATAAGGTTCTATTAACTCAGCAACTTTGTCTGGTATCTGCCTTTGCATTATCGATAGCAGCGTTACCGTCTGTTCGATGCGCTCCTCGCTCTCCCCCTTTAGCCATTGCTCTATTCTTCCCAGCGAGTCTAACAATTGAAACCAAGGAACAGAACTATTTAAAGTGCGCCAGACTTGTTGTGTGATGGGATTGGCTTGATCACCCATCAGTGCTTTAATAATCTCCCATTCCTCTACTGTGGGTTGCTCCAATGCTGCTAGCCGGGCAAATACTATCTGCTTTATATGGAAGCGAATCTCAGAGTTAGTGAGAATTTCTCTAATATTTTCAAGATAACTATCGAAATCATCCTCGCGTTGATGAAAGAGAATTTGTCGAACTTGGGCGCGGCGAAACAGATGTTGCTCACTACTTAATAGAAATGCTAATAACTTCTGCCCACGGTTAGCAAAGCGTCGGGCAAAAGCATAATCGAAGAATCCTTCATGGAAAAACGAAATTTTCTTGTTATCCCAAACTAAGATATTTTCAGATGCCATAGCTTTGGCATCGCTGTCATAGTCATCGATAACTGTTTCGGGAGCAGATAAAACCTGCTTTTCGCTCATGTAGTTACAGAGAGCATCTATGACGCTAGTCCAGCTTACGGATTGACCGAAACGTTCCCTGATTAAATCTTGCTTACGACTCCAGAAGCAGTCATATAAATCCTTAGCAGTTTGGAAATTAAAAATATCAGCAGTCGAGTCTCGTGAAATTTCTGCTAGTAGATTGAGATGTAAGGGAATAGAAAGCAGCTCTAATTGCTTGCTATTGAGTTTTGCAGTATCTAATCCCAGTTCTGTAATTACTTCTCGTACTTTTCCCTGAGACAAGCGATTGATTGTAACCGTCTCAGCAATACCATCTTTACCTGTCAAACCCTTAAGTCTAGAATCGTTATCCAGGTCAAACTTTCGGCAAGCTAGTAGTAAACGCATGTTCGGATATGCTCTAGCTTGCTTGATGATTTCATGAACACAATCAAAGAAGTTGGAATTACGACCAGAAGCTGAGCTCACTGCATCGAGTTGATCGATAATCAGAACACAATTTTTCTTCTGAGCGATCGCAGCTAAAACTATGGCAGGAGAACTAGGCAATCCTAACTGCTGACCAACGTTATCTGCTAATTGAGTAATGTCCAAACGATCTATACGGAAAGCCAATACTGGCAAGCCTTGCTCCCGTAGCGCCTCTAATACTTGCAGCATAACGCCACTCTTACCTACTCCTGCTTCACCCATGATTAATACACCCGATTTAGCCTCTACAGAGGTAAGTTTTTTTAGGACTACTTGTGCCTCATCTCTAGGAATTATGTTTTCAGTGATTACCCAGGGGGCAGCGCCAAAGGCGATCGCGCCATCATAAAGTGGCGAGAGGTAAAGCTTATTGGCATTTTCAACAACAGCTAAAACATGATGGTCTTTGTCCCACTCACGACGGCGATAACATCTTTCTTGGAGCAGATAATGCCAGATATCATGTGCTGTCAATTCATGATTAATTTTATTGTTCGCTAATTCAGCTAGTTCAACCCTAATAGTTTTTGGATCACCTTCTACTAAAGCTGCTAAACGATTTTCAATAGTATCAACCAGGAAATCCTCACCAACTGTTTTAATATGAACTCGCTTGAGAGCTTTATAGGCATCTATTTCAGAACAGTTATCCCATTTTTCCCTAAGTATATTGAATTTATTAGATAGTTCCTTGTTAAGGAACTGACCCTTAAAATCTTGCCAAGAGGCAGAATCTCTCGCCCTATTAGCCAACTCTCCTAGTTCATCTGCATCCTGAGTAGAAACAAAGACACAGGAAACGTCTCGATTACTAAGATTTTTCCAAAAGTCTGATAGGACTTGAACTTGTTGATCTTCTAAAGCCTTTAGCGTCCAGCGCCCACGTCCGGTTTTTTGCCGCTTAACTTGGTGATACTCAAGTTTTCCATTTCGACGAAGATAGAACTCAATACCGTTTATGCCTGGTGGTTCCAGATGGATCGCATCAGCTTTTTCGTCGATAACATCGATCATGCAATAAACAGTCCAGCGTCCTTCGTAGCGATTGCCGATTTTGTCACTTGGTCCACCAGGTAAAGGCATATGGCATTTATCTTTTCTTTTTAAGAAGACTGTTGAGAAAAGCTGTGTAACAGTTTGCTAAGTATTCCTTTCTACATATTATCGGCGAAATTGCTCTACGCTGCCACTGAGTCTGTGTCCAACTCGTTAGAACGTAGGATAAATCAAGGTTTCAACCCAGTTTGACAGAAGAGGCTAAGAAGTGCGATCGCTCCGCGCTACCCCTTGGGTAATCGCATCGGTTATGGATGTAAAGAAACATTTGTGTTTCTTAGGAGAGGCTAAGAAGTGCGCTCGCTCCGCGCTACCCCTTGGGTAATCGCTAACAAGAAATTGAAGCAATTAGAGTAAAATTAACCAAGGATACTATATATGCGATCGTAATAGTTTTTTCTTTGATGTTAGTTGGCACAGCACAAGCAGCAGAACTCCTCGGAATATCTACAGCACGAGTACGCCTACTCCTCAAGCAAGGCAGAATTGAAGGAGCCTATAAAATTGGTAGATTCTGGGTAATTCCCCTCTTTGATGGCATGCCGCTGATCTCTAAAGGTCGCCGGGGACCAAAAGGAAGGTGGTGTAGAAGGCGTCCTGCTCTTACTTTTATCCACGTCAACCAGCATGCGATTCGCCAAAACAAAAAGCGGGAACATCATCTTCCCGTAATCAGTATCAAAAAAGGGAATAGCAATGTCTATGGTCACGAAGTCAGAATCAACGGACCGTGCCGAGTAGTTTATCAACCAAATTTGCCTAAGCCCTGTGGTGCTAGAGTCTGGATTGAGACTCTCTCAAATGTTGAGGTAATTGATCACGGCTAATTTTTAGAGCTGTAATTATTAGCGAAAAAGGTTGTTAAACCTGATATTATCTTCTAGAACATATAGCAGTGCGCGCTGGTATGTTTACAAATTCAGGTAAAGAACAATTGCTAAAACCTTTGTTTGATAAGTTTTTCTGTTCCCTGTTCCCTGTTCCCTGTTCCCTGTTCCCAGCGCTATAATCATGGATAATCAAGCTTAGAACTATCGGCTTTTCCCTAATCCCTACTCCCTACTCCCTGCTCCCTTTCCTTACCACCATACTTATTCAGCAAACCCTAAATAGTCTTTTAGCGTTTGAGATATTAACTGCAACAAGGGTTGTCTCTTTTCATTGAGGTAGAAGTGTCCACCTGGGAACATCTGTACTGAAAATGAGGAACGGGTGTATTCACGCCAACTAACAAGACGATCATAACTACCTTCCTTATCTTCAAGGCCACCCAAAGCAAAAATGGGACAATCAAGAGGCTCTACTTGGGAATGGACATATGTTTGTGCTAAAGTCATGTCTGCTCGCAAGACAGGCAAGAACAACTGCATGAGTTCTTCTTCTTTGAGGACTTCATCTGGTATATTAGGGTAAATATTAGTTAATGTTTCAATAAATTCCGCATCAGGTAAAGAATAAAAGGGTGGATATAATTCAGGTACGTTAGGAGCCTGACGACCTGATACAAATAAATAAGCTGGACTGAGGTTTTTGTGTTGAAGTTTCCTAGCTAGTTCATAAACAATTAGCGCTCCCATACTATGACCAAAGAGCGCAAATGGCTTATCCCAATCTTGCAGAAAGACTTCCACTAATTTCTCTGTCAGAATTTCAACATTTGAGATTGGTTTTTCTCTAATACGATTTTCTCTTCCAGGCAGCTCAATTGCACAAAGCTCTACATTTGACGGTAATTCTCGATGCCAGAGACGAAAAATTGATGCCCCACCTCCTGCATAGGGCAGGCAAAATAGGCGTAAATTAGCTTGTGGATTTGGCTGGAAGCATTTAATCCAGAGATTAGATATCTCTGTAGGGGTGAACGAAATTTTGCGTGGGATTTGAATTCTCTGCGTCTGCTTACTCCTTGCCCCACTCTTTTTTTCCCTCACCCTCTCTGTAGTATCCTTAACTTCAACCTCTTTAATATGTTTACCAGATGCCTGCAGAGGTTGTCTTGGTTCCACGTCAATCCAGTATCGTTCTCGCTGCCAAGGATATGTTGGCAAGCTAACTGGGCTGTTGACAGACTCACGATGGAAACCCTCCCAATCAATGGTCACACCCTGGACATATAATTGCCCCAATGCCTTAAGCAAACCTTGCCAATCCCCTTGCTCTTGCTGTAGCGTCGGCAACCAGGTTCCATACTCAGATGGTAAACAATCACGTCCCATACCCAGCAGAATAGGTTCTGCTCCCATCTCCACAAATATCTCTACACCTTGTCGATGTAAGCTCTCCATACCTGCGGCAAACCTCACTGGTTTAAGCAGATGGTCAAGCCAATATTGGGGGTTAGTGGGTAAAAGTTGCTCCTCACAACCCGTGACATTGGAGATAAAGTTAAGTTTGGCTTGGTTGAAAGTAACCCCTTGCAACACCTTGCCAAATTCAGCCAGCATCGGCTTCATCAAAGCGGAATGAAAGGCATGGGAAACCTTTAAAGGCTTATTTTTTATCGAAATTAATTTGGGTTAAATACCCCACCGTCACTTGCGGTGCATAAAATTGGTTGGGGTCAAATCCCCATCCAATTTGTCCCCGCGTCCCCGTGTCACCGTGTCCCCGCGTCTTTAATCCCTTATCTTCTAATTCCTGCACTACCCGACGTACTGCTTCCTGCTCCCCAGAAATCACCACACTCTCAGGTCCGTTGATAGCAGCGATGCTAACTAAGTCGCTCACTTGAAGTGCCTCTGTCACTTGTTCGAGGGACGTTAACAGGGATACCATTTCTCCGTTACACGGCAGTTGTTGCATCAAGTTTCCTCTGGCAGCCATCAGTTTCAACCCGTCTTCTAAGGAGAAAATCCCCGCTACACAAGCTGCCACATATTCCCCTACACTATGACCCATAACTGCGGTTGGTTCGATACCCCAAGACTTCCACATCTGGGCGAGGGCGTACTCTAAGGCAAACAAAGCCGGTTGGGTATAGGCGGTTTGCGACCGAAGAGAACTATCATTGCTCTGGTAGAGTACTTCGATCACAGAAAACTTTTGCTCGCCAATTGTCTCTAAAATCTCCTGACAAAGCTCTAGGGCTTGACGAAAAGTTGGCTGTGTTTCGTATAGTTCCCTTCCCATGCCCAGATACTGGGAGCCTTCTCCAGTGAACAGAAAAGCGATTTGAGGTTGAGTTTCCTTATTGCTGCCCTGTAACAGGTGGGAATTATCTGCCCCAGCTTGATGAGCTAATAACTGTTGTCTTGCCTGTGCAACTGAGTCGGCAACTACCGCTAAACGTTCCTGGAAATGGGTGCGGCGAGTATTAGTGGTAAAACAGACATCAGCCCAGTCTAAGTGGGGATGAGCGACTAAGTGCTGTGAGTAGTTGTCAACCATTTGCTCGAGAGCTGGTTTAGTTTTGGCGCTGAGGGTGAGCAAATGTAGGGGGCGCTGGGCAGTTTTCCCTTCACTTTTTGGTACAACTGCTGGTGCTTCTGAAAGAACCGCATGGACATTGATGCCGCTAAAACCAAAGGAGCTAAGTCCAGCAATTCTAGTTTTATCTGTTGCTGGCCACGGTATGGTTTCAGTTGCTATTCTTATCGGCATCTGATCCCAACTAATATAAGGGCTAGGCTCTTGGAAGTGTAGGTGAGGTGGAATCAACTCATTTTGTAAACAGAGAACAATTTTGATCAAACCTGCTACCCCAGATGCTCCTTCCAAATGTCCGATATTAGTTTTCGCCGAACCTAAGACCAGAGGTTCTTCTCGTTTGCGAAAGACATTTATCAAAGCATTTGCTTCAATTGAGTCTCCCCAAGAAGTACCTGTACCATGAGCCTCAATATAACTGACTTCCTTCGGCTTAATACCTGCATTGGCGATCGCTGTGCGAATCACCGCTTGCTGAGAAGAACCGCTGGGTACAGTTAGACCGCTTGTTCGTCCATCTTGCCCATGAGCAGTACCTCTAATTAAGGCGAGAATATTGTCGCCATCAGCTTGCGCATCACAAAGACGTTTAAGAACAACTATGCCACAACCTTCACCACGAGCGTAACCATCTGCACTAGCATCAAAGGTTTTACAACGACCATCTGGAGACAACATCCCAGACTTGCAAAGATTGATCCAATATTCTGGTGAGCCGTATCTTTGGACGCCTCCAGCCAGTGCCAGATTACAATCTCCCTGGCGCAAGCTGTTAACTACTAAGTGAATAGCAGCCAATGAAGAAGCACAGCCAGTATCAACAGCTAGACAAGGACCGGTAAAATCGAAGAAGTAAGAAACGCGTCCTGCCGCTGGGCTATAGGCATTCCCTGAACCTACATATAAATCTGTTTGTGTAGGGTTTTGTTTGACAAGCTGCCAAGCGTAGTCATTGGCACATATTCCCACAAAAACTCCTGTCTGGCTACCTGCTAATTTTTCCGGTACAAGTGAAGCCTGTTCTAAAGCTTCCCAAGCAACTTCCATCACCAGCCGATGCTGAGGATCTAAACTAGCCGCTTCCTGAGGCGAAATCCCGAAAAAACTGGCATCAAAATCTGCAGGAGATTGGTTGAGAAAGGCAGCACGACGAATATATATTTTACCTGGCAGACCAGACTCTGGATCGTAGTATGGATCGAGATAGGAATGATGGTCCTCTGGGGCTTCTCGAATGGCATCTACACCATTTGCCAGTAAGTCCCAAAATTCTTCAGGATTATCGGCTTCTCCCAGGCGACAACCCATACCAACAATGGCGATCGGTTCACGTTCTTTCTGCTTTAATCTCTCAATTTCGGCTTGTAAATCAGCTATTTTATGTGACGCTACCTTCATTAATTGAACATAGCGTTGTTCCTTATTTTCACTCATTTGTTTAGCCCCAAGCTTACCTTACCTGATAGACCCACGTTTGAAAATATATAGGGTTTTGCCCTGTGTGTTCTGCTTGATATGTATCTCCCAGTTCTGCTAATTTCCACTTTTCTTGTGCTTCTAAGTCAGCCATTTTTGCTTGAAAATCGCTGCTCTCGTAGAAGTCGGGGCGTAGAGTAAAAATAATGTACCCCTCTGGTTTGGTAATACGAATCAACTCATCAAAAGAACGACTCGGAGCATGTCCATAAGTAAATACGCCACAAGCAGTAACAGCATCAAAAGTATCAGTAAAAAAATCTAAGGGTTCGCCCAATACCATTGTGCGCAACTCAGTGTAGACGTTCTTGCTTTGTGCCTCGGCAAGCATCCCTTCGGACATGTCGATTCCCACTAGGCCCTGATAGCCTTCCTCATGCAGCCATTGACCTACTATACCTGTGCCTGCTCCCACATCTAAAATTCGACCATTTCTAGGGACATACTTAAGAGTTAGATCGGCAATAGGTTCGCGCTTGAGACGACCAAAAATTCCATTTAAATCTCCTTCGTAATCCTTAGCCCATTGGTTATAGCGATCGCTGAGTTCCTGATTATTTTGTGAACTATAGATCCACTGGATTTTATCTTGCATATTTAGTATTATGATCAACTTTTACAGTGCTTTCGACCTTGATGAGGTATATAGCGTTTCTCGAATAACTGAGATACACCTAGTTCTGTTCCCTGCTCCCTACTCCCTGCTCCCTACTCCCTGCTCCCTACTCCCTGCTCCCTAGGATGAGTATAGGTGCTAATATCGTAAATTTTTTGCCCAGACCAAGAATCGCAACACTTGGGAGATAAACAATGGTGAAGCAACCAAATGTAATGGAAACGCTTGTCTTCAAGCACCAAAAAGCTGTCTTGAAGATTAATGGTAGAGGGAGTGATGCTCAACATATTTAGAGTTTAAAGAAGATACGCTGATAGTTTTTGAGATACAATCATGTCTCATTCAGGTAAAAGGGGATTACGTCAAAGTCGTTAGTTATCAAGTTGCACTAAGTAAGTTGGTCAAATTAATTAGAAAATGGTTGAGACAGGGAACTTCTTAACAGTTAACCCTAACACCTAACACCTAACACCTCATCCCGGTTTTATATTTATTTACACCCACCTACTTATGCTTATAACTCTGTTGGACAAATTTACGATAGTTGTGTGGTGGGTGCTAGCAGGCCTATGGGTTGACTTTTGGCGCAATTGTAGGTATATTTCCAGCTGTGGTAAAGCTAAAATAATTGTTAACTAGTGTTGGGGAAATTGAGGAAATAGTCAGCTAAACACAAAAAATAGGCAATATCAAGCTTCTAGAGAAGTTTTTCGATTAAGGATAATTTAGTGAAAATATTCGATCAATTGGAATCTAATGTGCGAAGCTACTGTCGTTTATTCCCTACAGTGTTTAAGAAAGCACAAGGAGCTTTTTTAGAAGATCAAGAGGGTATTAAGTACATTGACTTTTTGAGTGGAGTAGGTACCCTCAATTACGGACATAACAACCCACAACTAAAGCAACGACTGTTCGATTATCTAGAGTCCGACGGTATTGTGCACGGTCTCGATTTAGCAACTGTAGCGAAACAAGAGTTTCTAGAAGCTTTTGAAGGAATTATCCTTAAACCGAGGCAATTGAATTACAAAGTTCAGTTTCCTGGACCAACGGGAACTAATGCTGTAGAGGCAGCTTTAAAATTAACCCGTAACATAACAGGGAGAGAAACGGTTATTGCTTTTTCCAATGGCTATCATGGGGTGACCCTAGGTTCCTTAGCAACAACCGCTAATATTTCTCAGCGAGAAGCTGCAGGAATTGCTACTGCAGGAGTAACGTTTATACCCTATGACGGCTATTTAGGTTCTGGAATTGAGACTACAGAGTACTTAGAGAAAGTAGTTTCTGACCCAGGTAGCGGTGTAGCAGTGCCAGCAGCAGTGATTGTAGAAACAATTCAGGGAGCAGGTGGGGTAAATGTAGCCAGCTTTGAGTGGTTGCGATCGCTTGAAAAAATATGCCGTAAATATCAGATCATTTTAATTGTCGATGACATCCAAGTGGGATGCGGACGGACAGGTTCCTTTTTCAGTTTTGAAGAAATAGGTATTTCCCCTGACATTGTTACCATCTCCAAATCCTTGAGTGGTTTTGGTCTACCTTTCTCTTTGGTACTGATCAAACCAGAATTAGACCAGTGGAAACCAGGTAAACACAGTGGTACTTTCAGGGGACCTAACCTAGCCTTTGTTACTGCCAAAGCAGCCTTGGAAATCTATTGGCAAGACGATAGTTTGTCAGCTTCCGTCAAACAAAAAGGGAAGATAATGCGGCTTCGCTTGGAACAGATAGCACAAAATTACTGGGATTCAGGTTTTTCCGTTAGAGGAAGGGGTATGATTCAAGGGTTAGACTGCAAAGATGGCAACCTAGCTAATAGAGTCATAGGAACAGCCTTTGCTAATGGGCTAATTATGGAAACAGCTGGCGCACAGGGGCAGGTGATTCGATGTCTCCCGCCTTTAACAATTTCTGAAGAGGTATTAGAACAGGGGCTAAATCTCCTAGAAAATAGTGTCAAGCAAGTCATGCAAGAGAAAGCGTCTAAAAAATTAGTTGATTGAGGAGCATCGAAATAATTGCTTATGAGTGCTGCGTTTAGAAATTCTCAAGAAGTATTAAACAGGGTAGAACAAATTGAAGAGATTTGTGGACGGGATATAGGGAATGGTATAGAACTGCTAGTAGAGGCTGCCAAGGGGGGGCTACTGGGTGCAGCTTGCTCCATTGCCGAACATCCATCACCCCATGTAGCGATTATGACAGGGTTTTTTGTTCCCCATGGAAATCCTCCAGCAGCAGAAACTGATGGACCAATCGGTTGTGCTCACTTAGCAGCAGGGCTTCACAGAGTTGGAATACCTGTACGTCTAGTTACCGATCCCTTATGCCTTAATGCCGTCAAGGTTGCTGCTCATGCTGCAGGAGTACCTACTCAAGTTCCCTTTGATGTAGTTCCTGTAGATGCAGCTAGTGTTAAAGACCCCTCTGTCACTTCTATTCTAAATTTATGGCAAAGTAGCGAACCGCCTGTTTCTCACGTTATCTCCATTGAAAGAGCTGGTCCAAGTTCTGATGGTACAATCCGAAATATCAACGGAGATGATATCACTCCTCATACAGCGCCTTTGCAATTACTATTTACCCTCAATCAAATCATCACCATTGGCATCGGAGATTTGGGTAATGAGATAGGGATGGGAACACTTCCCAAAGAACTAATTGCCAAAAACATCAACCGTGGAGAATTAATTGCCTGTAACACCCCTTGCAATTACTTAATCGTTTGTGGTGTATCAAATTGGGGAGCAATAGGCTTACTTACAGCCCTTGCTTTGCTTCGACCTGACTGGAAATCTAAGTTAACTAAGGGATTAACTTTAGAAACCGATCAACAGATTTTGAAGACTTTAGTTTATGACGGACCAGCGGTAGACGGGGATTCGGCATGCCAAGCCCTGACAATTGAGACTTTTCCTTGGGAATATCATGGCAAAGTCTTGACAGAAATTTTAGAAGCAGCAGGTTTAATCGAATCAGCTTGAGAGGGCAGCGCTGATACTTTTATCTAAAATATCTAGCCCTTGTCTCAAAGTTTCAGGAGTAATCGTTAGTGTTGATTGAAGATTAATTACTTCTTTGTTTACACCCATAGGCTCAAAGATCAAACCCCGTTTGAAAGCCTCATTGCTGACTTGTTTCGCTAGCCCTGGTGGTTTACAGGCAATTCCTTGAATCAAACCAAGCCCTCGGTGTTCACCATCGAGTTCTGGATAATGAGCAATAAATTCTTTGAGTCGTTTGCTCATTATCTCACCTTTTTCAGCTATTTCCTTCTCAAAAGCATCTGTTTCCCAGTACTCATCGATAGCAGCAGTAGCCGTAACAAAGGCTAGATTGTTGCCCCGGAAAGTACCACTATGCTCCCCTGGTTTCCAGCGGTCTAAATCTGGTCTAATCAGCACTACAGCCATCGGGTTTCCATAGGCGCTTAAAGATTTAGCTAAACAAACTAGATCGGGCTTTAGCCCAGCCCGTTCAAAGCTAAAGAAAGGTCCAGTGCGACCACACCCCACTTTGATATCATCGACAATTAGTAAAATCCCTTGCTCTTGAGTCATCTGGGCAAGGCGCTTAAGCCAAGAAACACTGGCAACATTAATTCCTCCCTCAGATTGAACAGTTTCTAGGATAACTGCTGCCGGTTTTTCCTGATTGCGATTCAACTCATCAAGTAGTTTTTCTAACTGCTCAAGACTATCGTCCTTGGCACCAGATTTATCCTCAAACGGTACAGTTAAAACATTGCCAAGAGGGATACCCGCTGCCTTTTGATAAACTGGATTGGGTGTTACAGCTAGAGCACCCAAAGTATGACCGTGGTAACCTTTAGTAAAACAAATAACTGTTTGCCGACCAGTAACTTTACGGGCAAGCTTCAAAGCAGCTTCTGCAGAGTTGGTTCCGGTAGGACCAGTAAACATCACCTTATAATTAAGTCCTCGCGGCATCAGAATCACTTCCTCGAAACGCTCTAGGAAATTCTGCTTGGCAGCAGTGAACATATCTAGGCTGTGAGTGATGGCATCTGACTCAATGTATTCAAGAAGACGCTTTTTGAGCTTGGGGTTATTATGTCCGTAGTTAAGGGCACCGGCACCTGCTAAAAAATCTATGTAAGTGCGCCCACTCTCATCAATTAACTGGTCTCCCATTGCCTTAGTAAAGACTGTTGGAAATAATCGACAATAGCTGCGGACTTCGGACTCCAGCCTCGTGAAAATGCTCATGTTCTAAATATTTCTGATTGTTAGTAGCTTAGTGACATACTCCCCTCCTAACCCTTAGGGTATAGAAGGGGCTTCTAGAATATAGAGAGCTGAACTCCCTGATCCCCTAAAAGTAGCCTTTGGCACGCTAAAGCCTTCGGCATGGCTTCGCTTAACGCTAACGCGCTTCACGGGCTGTCGGTTGACTAAGCCTCCACGCGCAGACAAGATAAGTCCTACCTCATGTAATGCCCGGTTTAAGATCTTAATTGCGGCATTTTCGTCTCTATCAAGAATGCATCTACACTTCGGGCATTCGTGAGTACGAACTGACAGAGTTTTGGAAACTTTAGTGCCGCAACTAGAACAATTTTGAGACGTTCCGTGGGGGTTGACTTTCACTACTCGAACGCCGCATTTTACTGCCACTGCTTCCAAGATAGTGATGAACTTTCCCCAGGCTGCATCCAAAATTGATTTGGCTAATTTGCTTCTAGCTAAGTAAAGTCAGTGAAGAAGTCACCTTCTCCACTGCTCTCCAAAACGGAACGTGAAAGTTTCCCTTCATTCCGCTCCTCAGTAGAACGGCTATTGTCATTAGTACCTCGTCACAAGCATATCGTTTTCCCATCTGTAATTTGATGGAGTGTTTGATAGTTGTTTTGGTATGGCACTGTTGCAGCCAGTTTTGTTACCTGACCTTTCCAAACTTCCGTCTGTTCTGGTCTTTTTNTTTTACTCACCTATAAGGTTATTAAATTGTCATCTGATGAGGATTAAAGTGCGAACTCTACCTTATCGGTTACTCATCAGAAGCTCTCAGTCCCCCTCAATTGAGGTTTATGAGAAACGAATCGCACACCCTTTGATGTTTAAGTCTTCTACTGCTATCAAATCATAAGCTTTAACTAATTTGTGAGCAACTTTGTAGTGAAAATCTTTACGCTGTCTACCCAGGCGTTGATGAATCCTCGCTATAAAATTATGCTGTTTTTTGTGCCGATTACTTCCCTTTTGCTTCCTCTCTAATCGACGCTGTTGATGTGCTAGATGATTTTGAGTTTTCCGATAAACCTGTTTAATTGCTACAGTTTCACCCTCTGATGTGGTCAAAAATTCTTTCAATCCTACGTCAATTCCCGCAGCTGTTTTAACCTCATTCAAGGGTTTAGCTACAGGTACAGACTCATCTTCAATAGAAATGCAACAATACCAGCCATCTGCTTGGCGAACTATAGTACAGGTTTTTAAGGTAAAACCATCAGGAATTGGGCGGTGTACGATAACTGGAATACTACCAATTTTTGAAAGTCTTAGAACGGAGTTCTCGAAGAAAGCTCCTGCCTTGGGGCAATTAGTTCTCGGAAAAGTGAAAGAACGCAGTTCACTAGCTTTCTTAAACTTGGGGCGTCCTCCACGTTTGCCAGATTTGTCAGGCTTTATCCACCTGTCCCAAGTTTTGTCTACACGCTTTAGATTTTGCTGCTGAACATCGTGATAGATGTTTTTGTACTCTCGAAACAAAACCTTGGTCTGTTTGAGTTGACCAGCCTGAGTGTTGTAGTTGGGAAACTTGCCTGGAATCTCACCAATTGGCTCACTCACCAACGAGCATCGATCTACCAGAGAGCGAGTACGTTTTAGGTAGTCAAACCTTTGCCCCAACGCCCAATTGTAGTGCCGACGCAACCACTCCAACCAATTAAGCATCGTCGCTTCTTGGTCGGTGGTTGGCTTAAGTCGGTACTGGTAGGTGAGAATCATAAATTTTAGTATACCGCCAGATCTTGCCCGCGATTCCCCTACGACCTGCCGAAGGATGCCCGAAGGGCTGTAATCGAAGATTATGGTCGCAGTACCCTCGCGGTAATCTCGATGGAACTTCTAAATATCCCAATTACTCTTAATATCATTGTCTGGTATACCTTCTAGATTAATTCAGCAAGCCCTACTTACTTTTTAACTGGTGGTGATTCCCAGACCTTGTTGGCAAAAGGAGGAATTATTAAGTAAGTGAATGAGAATCACCACCACTGTCACTAGTTAGGTCAAATTTATCCTAAGAAAATGCGTTCTAGCTTGCGAGTTGGATCGCTATAGGTAGTTCTTGAGTGTGCCATACATCGGTTATCCCAAAGTAAAAACGAATGCTGTTTCATCAAAATAGCTAAGTGATTTTGATCGTAATACTCTAGAAATCTGTCGGCAATTTCTGCCAAAAAAGGCTCGGGAGTAAAGGGCTTAAGATTATCTGGATTAGGGCTATAGTCACCGTATTTAATGTAGTTACAAGAAAACCGGAAAATAGGCTTGTCTCCAGAAAATGATAGGATGGTATGAGTAGCTCCTTTGGTGCGGTTACTGTGGACTCCTCTAGTGGCAGAAAATTCGTACCGAGTCTCCATTAATTTTTTCTTTTCTTCTGCAGTCAGAGTCTTCAGAAATCCTTCCACATAAGCCAAAGTGGTTATCCCATTCCCGCAGCCAGAAGGCTTTTGGCACCAAAGTGCTAAGTATTTAGGTGGGTTTTGATAATCAGTTGCTTCGGTATGAGGAAGCAAAGGTTTTTTCCCTCTAGCATCAGAAAATTCCATCAATTCAGGTTCCCATTGAACCTGAAAGATTTCTTTTCCATATTGCGGGATTAATTCATCACCTGTGACCAATTTCGAAAAGTCGATCCAGTTAAAGTTTGGAGCGTCAGTTTCCAGATAAATAAAGTGCTTTTGCTCCAATAACTGCTGATACTTAGCAATTGATTCAACTGAAAAGTCAGGCGAATTAATGATTGGCACAGTTAGCATAACCTATGCATACCTCAAAACGATAAAGTCTATGCTCTTAAAAATACCATGACCAGGGATCAATTACATCAGAGATCACTAACTTTTTCACATAGATAAAAACACCAACCCAACTCACCAGTGGCAATTGCTTCCTGCGTTTTTTTAAAAGCAGCACTCAAATCTGGATAGTATTCCCGAGCCAATTCCGATACTAGTTCATAGCTCTTTTCCAGGTGTTCACTCAAGTCTATCTGCTGAAGTACTACAAATCCTAGTTGAGTCAGTTTTTCAGCGTAGGTTTTAGAACTAAATTTCGGCTCAAACAGCAGTCGATCATAAACGTATTTACGAACCGTCTCACTAATTTTTTCGACTGGGGTTACTAAATCGTCAAACAGGAAGATACCTCCTTTTTCTAGGACGCGCCCAGCCTCAGCCAAAGCCTGATCAAGTGCGGGGATATGATAGAGAGCCGCTTGGCTCCAAACATGGGTAAAGGAAGCATTGGGGAAAGGCAAGTTAGTTGCTGATTCCTTATGGAAACTTACTTGCACAGAGGGATAATTACTAGCCTTCGCTAGAGCCTTATCGATCTGATTGCTACTAAGATCTATTCCTACCACCTCGCATCCAGTTTGCTTGGCTAGCCAAATAGAGGCATTACCACTACCACAAGCTACTTCTAATACCCTCGAGGAGGCAGTAATACCACTTTGTTCAAGCATATATTGATCCCAGCGCAGGCAAGCTGGCAAAAAGTCTTCAGCTTGGGCCTGAGCTAAGTTCTCGAAATAGCCCCAATGGAGACTGCCTTCTGGATCCCAAAAACTGCGGAAATGTTCGTCTCGTTGCCGATCATCAAACAATGCCTCTGTATCAGCTTCAGTAAATACGCTTTGGTTCATCGCTTCCTCTATCAATTGAATTAATGCTATTCAACCTAAGAAAATATACAACATTTTAGGTGGAACTTACACATTGACCAAAAATATGGGATTCAAGCCCCGTCCTTCGCTTGACGGCTTTTTGTGGGAGCAATATTGATAAACAATACTTCAGCGCGGGGAGTGTCAAAGGAACAGCACTATATGGGGTTTGGGTTTAAGGCATTAAAACGGGTGAGCGAAAAAAAGAGTGGGGAAACGAGTAAGCAGACGCTCCAGACGCGGAGAATTGAAATTCCAACCAAAATTTCGCTCACCCCATTAAAACCTGATTTTTAGATAATTTTTTAGCGTACGCCACCCATCAGAAGGTAATGACCAAAAGCCTGAAACGACAAAAATCGGTTGATACACATAATGTCCAATTTGTACAGTGCGTAAGTCCTATTAGGAACAAATCCCAAGTGTATTGAGGGTTACTCTATACATCTCACCAACTTTTGCTAAACAAAACTTAATCTATAAATCGAGTATGGCAGCCGTATTTCAGGTTCTGATAATCTCAGCCTCTGCAATTGCTTGCCCATTCAAAAAAGCCACCAAATAATCATTATTATTTAGTGGTCCAACATTGGCGGGAGTACCAGTTAATATAATATCTCCTTGCCGCAATGGTATATTTTGACTAATGAAACTGATCAGGTCTGGAATTGAAAATAGCATTTCTTTAGTAGAGCCTTGTTGGCGAACTTCACCATTTATTTCTAGCCTTATTGTCATATTTGCAAGCTCCTGAAAATCATCCATCTTGATAAATCTTGACAATGGACAAGCATTTACAAAGCTTTTTGCTAAATCCCAAGGATGCTTTCTCGCCTTTAATTCATTTTGCTTGTCACGAAGAGTCAAATCTAGAGCAATACCAACATAACTAATTGCTTGTAATACCTGATTTTGGGCTGCCTGATACAAGTTTGTGCCTAGCTGTACAGCAATCTCAGTTTCGTAATCACATCTTCCTAAATTCAGGGGTAAAAATATTTTTCCTTCAAATGGAACAATGCAGGCAGGAGATTTTGTAAAAATTATGGGTTCTTTGGGAATTGGATTCTTTAGTTCTTTGGCATGGTCAGCATAATTACGACCAACGCAGTAAATTAAACCAATTGTTTTTGGTATTGTAAAAGAGTTCATCGTGTAACTAGCTTTTGGGCAATCAGTTGACTAGAAAACTACCTAATTTATACGTTGGGCAAAAGAATGACCACCGAGCAAATAGGTGCTATTTTAGCTTATCTATTTTGTATCCCATTGCATACCTAGCTGCGCTGCAAATTGCTTGGCAATTTCTTCTGCATCATCACTGTCTCCCAGGGGCTGGTTGTTCGGCGCTGTTGTGTCTATTGGGAAGGACTGTTCGGATGTACATATCTCGTCTTCCTCATCCTCTTCTATGAACTCTGCCATCAGATAATCCACCAACTTTTTAACAGTTGGATAGTCAAAAGCCAGTGTAGCGGGCAAAGGACAGCCCAAGCTATTTTGCAAATTGTTTCTCAACTCTATTGATGTCAGAGAACTCATCCCCAAATCGAAAAACCCTTCCGAAACAGAGAATGCCCTCTCTTTCTGGTAGCCTAAGACTTTAGATACTTGAGATTGGACGTGAGTCACTAAAAGTTCATAGCGCTGCTCTTTTTCAGCCGCCTTTATTTGTTCCAATACATTAAGTGAAGTTTTTTCTTGCTCTTTCTTGTGGTCAGTAGTTTTCCGGAAGTCAGTAAAGAAAGCGCTTTCAACAGGATACTTCGACCAATCGATGGGCATCGCACCAACTTGGGGTACCTTGCCCTTCAACAACTTAGCAAACAGAGATATTCCCTGACTAGGTGATATCATTCCAAAGCCGATTGCATCCCAACGACTTTGAAGATTAGCATCTAATCGAGTTGCCATCCCAGAGGTAGCCCAAGGCCCCCAGTTAATGCTGACAGCAGGTAATCCTAATGCCTGCCGATGATGACAGAGTGCATCCATAAAGGCATTAGCCGCAGCATAATTTCCTTGACCTAGTGCCCCCAGAACTGATGTCATAGAGGAAAAGCAGACAAAGAAATCCAAGGGCATTTCTTTGGTTAGTTGGTGCAAGTGCCAAGCACCTTGAACTTTGGGAGCCATCACTTTGGAAAAGCGTTGCTGGGTTTGAGTCCTTAGCATCCCATCATCTAAAACACCTGCGACATGAACTACCCCTCGCCAAGGGATATCAGTTTCGGCAATTAGTGTTGCCACACTATCGGGTTGGGAAATATCAGCTTTGACAATTTTCACCAACGCCCCTTTGTCTTCTAACTGCCTGACTCCTGCTTGTGCTTCTGGTGATAGTGCCCCTTTTCGTCCCACTAGCAGCAGGTGGCGTGCACCTTGTTCCACAAGGTAATTTGCCACTTGAATTCCCAAGGCTCCTAAGCCACCAGTTATTAAATAACTGCCTGATGAATCAATTTCTGCCGAATGAGCAATAGTTTTAGCATCAGCACGTTTCAATCGAGGGACATAACGCTTTCCATCCCGAAAAGCTACTTGCTCTTCTTGCTCTGGAGAGAGGATTTCTGCCAGCAGCATTTCGATTTCATTAACTTGGTGCGCACTAAGATCTATACAGACAGTTTCTAATTCAGGATGTTCTAAAACAATCACACGAGCTAAACCCAACAATGGTGCTTGTTGTACTTGTAAGTTGGTTTTTGTCACTGCTTGGGCATTACGAGTGACTAAGCATAAACGAGGCATCTTTCTTCCCCAATGATGGGAGGAAGTTTCAGTTAATGCTTGAACCAAATGCAACAGGCCAGTACATAGATCCAGTGCTGTTGTGGGAAGATCTGATATCTCCAGTTTTCTATCAAGTCCCCATAGGTAAACTATTCCACGCCAGACTGGTTGCTGCTCTTTATTGACTATTGCCGAAAGTAACTTCTGGAAATCTTTATCAGGACTATCCTCAAGAGCAGCTGCCAAAAGCTGCAAGCAACCATCTAATAGGAGCGGATGTAAACTTTCATTGGTATTACTCTCTATGGTCTCAGGTAATTTAATCTTACCGAGAACTTCTACAGAGTCACCCCGAGAACGCCACAACTTTTCAATTGTTTGGAAGTTTGCTCCATACTCTACTCCCACGTCCCGGAATTTCTGGTAATATCTTTTAATCTCAATCTCTTGGTTAATTTTTTGCTTAAGAGCAGCCAAATCTAGCGATGCTTTTGCCGCCGGAGCTTCTCCAGTTAAAAGATAACCTTGGACATGGCGAATCCAAGTTTCATTTTCGTTAACATTATCTGAATTTTTTAGACTGAAAATCCCAAAATCATATCCTGATTCATTGGGTGTTAAGACTAATTGAACTGAGGTTGTTTCTGCAGCATCCAAAATTAGCGGCTGCTCGATCAGCAAATTCTCTACCACCAAGGGAGAGCGATTGTCAAGTATCCCTGGTGCAAAGATTTGCGTCCCTGCAGCTAAGACCATCTCAACATAAGCTGCAGTGGGGAAAATGACTTTCTCATAGATACGATGATCTACTAAATATGCAGGGAAATCAGCGCTAAGTTGACTTTCAAAGAGGATTTGTTGATTTTTCAGAGCTACACTCCGAATTCGTTGACCTAGCAGAGGATGGTGGAGGCTCTGCCTGCTAGATTCCCGCAGAGGTTGTCTTGGTTCCGCCTCAATCCAGTAGCGCTCTCGCTGCCAAGGATATGTTGGCACTCCAACTTGGCGGTGGGCATAGTCGCGAGTGAAGCCTTCCCAATCAATGGGCACACCCTGGACATATAATTGTCCCAAAGCCTTGAGCAAACCTTGCCAATCACCTTGCTCTTGCTGTAGCGTCGGTAGCCAGGTTCCATACTCAGATGGTAAACAATGACGTCCCATACCAAGCAAAATTGGCTCTGCTCCCATCTCCACAAATATCTCTATCCCCTGTCGATGTAAGCTCTCCATACCTGCAGCAAATCTCACAGGTTTGAGTACATGATCAAGCCAATATTGAGAGCTAGTAGGTAACAGACGCTCTTCACAACCTGTGACATTGGAGATAAAGTTGAGTCTAGGTTGATTGAAACTGACCCCCTGTAACACCTTGCCAAACTCAGCCAGCATGGGCTGCATCAAAGCGGAATGGAAAGCATGGGAAACCTTTAAGGGCTTATTTTTTATTCCCTTGTCTTCTAAGTGCTGCACTAACCGACGTACTGCTTCTTGCTCCCCAGAAATCACCACACTCTCAGGTCCATTGATCGCAGCGATCCGAACTAAGTCAGTGCCTTGAAGTGCCTCTTCCACTTGTTCGAGAGACGCTAACAGAGAAACCATTTCTCCCTTAGCTGGCAGTTGTTGCATCAAACGTCCTCTGGCAGCCATGAGTTTCAAGCCGTCTTCTAAGGAGAAAATCCCCGCAACACAAGCTGCTACATATTCCCCTACACTATGACCCATGACTGCAGTTGGTTCGACGCCCCAAGACTTCCACATTTGGGCGAGGGCGTACTCCAAGGCAAACAAAGCCGGTTGGGTATAGCCAGTCTGCTCTAGAAGAGAACTGTTATTGTTCTGGTAGAGCAGTTCGATTAGAGAAAGCTCTTGAGTACCAATTGTCTCTAAAATCTCCTGGCAATGATTTAGGGCTTGACGAAAAGTTGGCTGTGTTTCGTATAGTTCCCTTCCCATGCCCAGATATTGGGAGCCTTGTCCAGTGAAGAGAAAAGCGATTTGAGGTTGACTTTCCTGCTTGCTGCCCTGCAACAGGTAGGAGTTATCTGCTCCAGCTTGATGAGCTAATAACTGTTCTCTTGCCTGAGCGACAGACTCAGCAACTACAGCCAAGCGTTCCTGGAAATGGCTGCGGCGAGTATTAGTGGTAAAACAGATATCAGCCCAGTCTAAGTTAGGATGAGTGGCTAAGTGCTGTGAATAGTTGTGAACCATTTGCTCGAGAGCGGGTTTGGTTTTGGCACTGAGGGTGAGCAAATGTAGGGGGCGCTGGGCAGTTTTCCCTTCAGTTTTTGCTGCAACTGCTGGTGCTTCCGAAAGGACGACATGAGCATTGGTGCCGCTAAAACCAAAGGAGCTGACTCCAGCAAACATTTGTTGATTGACTGTTGACCACGGCATTAATTCGCTGGGCACTTTGAGCGGTAGTTGCTCCCAAGCAATGTAAGGGTTAGGTTGCTGAAAGTGCAGGTGAGGCGGAATCTGTTTCTGTTGCAGGGAGAGAACCACTTTAATCAGACTTGCTATACCAGCCGCTGCTTCTGGATGTCCGATATTAGTTTTAACGGAGCCTATGATCAAGGGTTCTTCCCTCTCAGCAAAGACGCTACCCAAGGCATTGGCTTCAATTGGATCTCCCAAGGAAGTGCCTGTACCATGAGCCTCGATATAACTAACTTCGTTTGGCTTGACACCTGCATTTTTTAGTGCTTGATGAATTACCGCTTCCTGAGAAGGCCCACTAGGTACTGTCAAACCACCACTCGCCCCATCCTGATTGATGGCGGAACCTCGAATTAAGGCTAGAATATTGTCGCCATCCTCTATAGCTTGACTAAGGCGCTTCAAAACAACAACGCCACAACCTTCACCACGAACATACCCATTGGCACTAGCATCAAAGGTTTTACAACGACCATCTGGAGCCAGCATCCGCGCTTTTGAGAAATTGATGCTCAGGCTTGGTGCCAGCAGCAAGTTCACACCTCCCACTAAAGCTAGGTCCGATTCTCTGTTACGCAAGCTGTTGAGAGCCAGATGCACCGCCACAAGTGAGGAAGAACAAGCTGTATCCACCACCATGCTTGCTCCTTTCAACCCCAGAGTATAGGACAAGCGTCCTGCTGCTGGACTCAAAAGGGTGCCTGTGCCCAGGTGAGCATCAATTTGCGTACGCGCTTCGGACAATCGCATTGCATAATCAAAGGTACTAATCGCTACAAAGACACCTGTTGCAGTGCCAAATAGCTTTTCTGATGACTGACCACCATTTTCTAAAGCTTCAAAACTTGTTTCTAGTAGTAGCCGTTGCTGTGGGTCAAGGGACATGGCTTCCCTAGGCGAGATGCCAAAGAAGTGAGCATCAAACTTATCTACTTCGGGTAAAAAGCCGCCATAACGGCTAGACATCTTTCCCGGAGCGTCTGGGTCTCGATGGTAACAGGCATCAATTTTCCAGCGGTTGGCAGGTACTTCCTCAATTGCATCCACGCCATTGGAGAGCAGATTCCAAAAAGACTCTGTGTCTTTTGCACCAGGAAAACGGCAACTCATGCCAATAATGGCGATCGGTTCTGCTTTTGCTTGCTCAACAGCCTCTAGTTTGGAACTTGCTTCTTCTAGGGCCTTGAGCATTTGCAGTGTTGTTGGTTTGGAGGTAGTTTGACCCATATTAAATATTTCCTAGTAGTTTGTTTAATTTTTCGTACTGGCTGGCAAGTAAGGTATCTAATTCCTCTTCTGGAAGTTCTTCAAGTACTTGACTCGATGTGGTTATCTCTTCCTCTGTTTGCTGAGCACTCATATCCTCGAGAACAAGAACCTCTTGCAGCAGATAATTCACCAATGCTTCTAAGGTTGGATAGTCAAACAGCAGAGTTGAGCGCAATGAATGTTCGATACTTTTTTCAAGATAGTTTCTCAATTCCACCGCCATCAGGGAGTCAAGCCCTAAGTCAAACAAAGACTGTCGCGGCTCAATCCTTGTACTGGCATTCAAGCCGATTATCTTTCTAATCGCGGAACGAACATGCTCCATCAAGGTTGTTCGGCGTTCATGAACCAGAGTCGCTTTTAGTTGAGAAAGTAAGGCTGGCTGCTCTTGAGAGGGTGCAACCATAGTTGTCTGGAAATTTTCCAAGAATGGTATTTTTTCTGGCAGTCGTTCCAGGAATTTTGACCAGTTCATCGGCAACACCCCTACTTGAGAACTGTCTCCACTTTTTACCAAGTGGTCTAATGCTTGCAAACCTTGTTCAGGGCTAATAATACCCCAACCTTGGGCTTGCAAGCGACTAGTCAGGGTTGCTGCCATTCCCACCTCGCCCCAAGGTCCCCAATTGATGCTTAAACTTGGTAAACTTTGCGATCGCCGATAATGAGCTAAGGCATCAAGGAAAGCATTAGCTGCGGCATAGTTACTTTGACCTGCATTACCCAACAAAGAGGCAGCAGAGGAAAAACAGACAAAGAAGTCTAAGGGTAAACCTTGAGTCAAGACATGCAAATTCCAAGCTCCTTGTACTTTGGATGCCATGACTGTTTTGAAGCGCATCGGTGTTTGCTCCCTCAACAAACCATCAGCTAAAACACCTGCGGTATGGACAATCCCAGCTAAATTAGGACATTGGAGCAGTATTTTTTTGACATCCTCCTGATTAGAAATATCTGCCTCAACGACTGAGACTTTAGTTCCTGAGAGCTCTAGTTTTTTGATGACTTGATTTGCTGCTGGTTTAACACTGCTTCTTCCTGTGAGGACTAGGTGTTTAGCACCTTGTTCCACCAGCCACTGAGCCACCTGCAATCCTAATGCTCCCAACCCTCCGGCAATCAGGTAACTACTATTTTGGTGAACCAAGCAATTTTCTCGATTCTGAAAATTCAACACCACTTTACCAATGTGCTTGGCTTGCTGCATGTAGCGGAAGGCATTGACAAATTCGGTGATAGGGAAAACTTTGAGAGGTAATGGTTTGAGTTTACCTTCCTTGAATATAGTCATCACTTCCAGCAACAGCGCAGAAATTTTATCCCCATCCATCTCTCCTAAATCAAAGGGGAAATAAGTAACATCAGGACGCAACGCTTGCAATTTCTGCTCATCCCAAATACCAAATTTACCGATTTCTACAAAGCGCCCTCCTTGAGCAAGCACCTCAAAGCTCTGATCAATAAACTTGCCAGTTAGACTGTTGAGGATGACATTGACGCCTTTTCCGTTTGTCGCAGTCATTACCTGCTCAGCAAACTCAAGGGTGCGTGAGTTGTAGATATGCTTAATACCCAGTGACTCTAAGAAATCCCACTTAGGAGGGCTAGCCGTCGCAAAAACTTCTGCTCCCTTAAGCTGCGCTAATTGAACAGCTGCTTGACCTACACCTCCAGCCCCATTATGAATCAATACGCGATCGCCTGAACCAATTTGGGCACATTTAACTAAACCGTAATAGGCTGTCAAAAAAGTAACAGGAATCGTTGCCGCTTCTTCAAAACTGAGTTCGGGTGGCTTAGAAACTACCAATGTTGCTTTAGCCTTGACAACACTTGCCAAACTACCTGAGGCGTAGGCAATCACAGCATCACCCACTTTAAACTCAGAGACTTGTTCGCCAACGCGCTCGATTGTGCCTGCACATTCAAAGCCAAACAATATATCGCTTGCCGAACCAACTATCCCTAAAGACTCCTCGATTTCGCGCATCATGCCTAAGGCACGCAGCACATCTCTAAAATTAAGTCCACTCGCCCGAACTTTTATCTCTACTTCATCGGGTGCTAAAGACGAGGAAGCTAAGGGAACCAAGGTCAAATTGTCAAGGGTGCCGTAGCTGCTTAGCTTCAGCGCTACAGGAGCTATGCTTGGTGTCTGTATCGGTTGGCAAGGCTCTAGTCTAGCCCCATAGCGTACCCCGTTGCGATAGGAAATTTGGTTTTCTAAATCAGGGGTAAGTAATTCTTGGAGTAAAGACTTAGCCGTTTCCTTGCAGGAGTAATCAGAGGGTAAGTCTAAACAGGTAGTTGAAAATTCCTGGTGTTCCAGAGAGAGGGTTTTACCTAGTCCCCAGATAGGGGTTTGCCAGACAGAAACAATATCATCCTTGAGAATTGACTGTGCTCCTTTAGTGACTAGCCATAATCTAGGGGAGATATTAGCTGAAGTCAGAGCTTGAACCAGATGTAATACTTGCTCGCAGCTAGAATCACAGGAGTTATTCTGATCAAGACTCCAAAGATATACTACTCCTCGATAGGATCGATCAGCCAACAATTGCTGCCAGTCGGCTGGGTTTTTCCAGTTAATATAATCTTGCTCTGACTTAAATTTCCGGGCAGTTTTGTCAGCATAGACGAGATGCGATCGCATTTGATGTGCATTCAACAAGTCTGCCAAGGTCTCGCCTAGACCAGTGCTCTCTGCTAAAATTAGCCAATCGCCTTTGTCTGTTAGGTCTACAGTCTCTACTGTTTTTTCAACTTCTTTCCAGACCACTTGGCAAAGCCAATCTTTCCAGAGTTCCTTCTGTTGTAATGATTGCGATCGCGCCTTTTTCAGTTGCAAGCCGATTAATTCGGCATAAACTTGACCCTCTTTCCCAAATAACTGTAAATCTGCCTTCAGGGTTTCTTGACCAGGTTGAGCATGAAGTTTAACGTAACTGAAAACCTCGCGGGTAGGATACTGCCAAAATGTGAAATGTGGATAGGCGACAGGTAAATAAGTTTCTGAAAAGTCCCTAGGCAGAGAACAAATATTTGCTAAAGAATCCTCTGTTTTATCTAAGAAAGTTAAATAATTCTGTGTGAGTGCATTTAGAGCTTTTTCGCTCTTAGCAGATAGAGTAAGTAAATGGTATAAAGGTTCAATTTCCCCGGGAGAAAGCTCAACTTGTGCTGGTTTTGGAGAAGTGAGCTCCATTTTGGTTGGAATTTCAATTCTCCCCGTCTCCCCGTCTCCCCGTCTCCCCTTCTCCTTATTGGCTCCCCCACTCTTTTTTTCGTTCACCCCTTCGTCTTCATTACTTTCACCTAAAACAAAAACTTCAGTATTAGCGCAGGCTTTGCCTATTGGAATTGATTCTTTCAGTTCAATCTCAAGTGGTGGAACTTGGTAATAGGTGCAGACATTCGTTTCAGTCGGACCATAGAGGTTGTAATAGCAGGCATGGGGAATACACCCCATCAACTGACGCAAATATTTGATGGGAAAAACTTCACCTGCAAACAAAATGGTTCTCAGAGTGGGGAAGGTATGTTTTTCTAAGCGACCATATAAGACTAAACTGGTAAGGATAGAAGGTACTGAATACCAGATCGAAATTTTCTCTTCAGCTATGAACTTAGCCAGATTAATTGGAAAGACTGATAAAGCAGCTGAAAGTAGAATTATCGTGCCCCCAGCTTTGATAGTTGTAAAGATATCAAAGATGGAAAGATCGAAATGAAACGGCGCATGACTGGAAACACGATCTTCGGCAGTAACCTCAAATGTCTCATCGGCCCAATTCACAAAGGTAAGAGAGGCGCGATGGCTAATCATCACCCCTTTTGGGGTTCCGGTGGAGCCAGATGTATAGAGAATATAAGCCAAATCCTTTTCAATAAGATTTGGGTCTGCTGGTGGGCTACAAGGAGCTTGCAAAACTTCTGACCATCTAACGATTTTCCCAAGCCACTGGGTAGCTTGAGCATCTTGATCTACGAGAATCGCACTGTTGAAACTCTCTAACTCTTCTAAAGAATTGGTTCCTAAAACATCTATTCTTTGCTTGGTCGAAATAAGTGTCTTGATTTGACAGTTTTTAATGATAAAAGCAATCCGCTTGATGGGGGCGTAAGAGTCTAAAGGTACATAGGTGGCACCAGCTTTTAAGATGCCAAAGATAGCAATCACAGCTTCAATTGACTTATCGAGGTAAATGCCAACTCTGTCTCCCCTTTCTATCCCTATATAACTCAAGGTATTTGCCAGCTGGTTACTTTTCTCGTCCAACTGACGATAGGTGATAGTGTGTTCTTGTTGCTGTACAGCGACGCGGTCACTATGGGTTTGAGCACTGCTTATTAACAGATGATGCAGTAAATATGACATAATGGTGCTGCTTTACAATCCCAAGAATTTGCCAATAACCACTCGCTGAATTTCTGAGGTACCAGAGTAGAATTTACTACCAATAGCATCTCTGAGCTCTCGTTCTAACTCTGTATTTGTTAAATACCCATATGCACCATGAACCTCGATTGCTTCTAGAGATGACTGAACCCAAGCTTCACTAATGTATAAGTTAGCCATGGAAGCTTCCATAAGAGCCATTTTCTTATTTTCTTTCATCCAAGCAACTTTATACAAATGGGCCTTGGCACTCTCCAACCGCAACTTCATATCCACTAACTTGTTGGCAACTAATTGAAATTTTCCAATTGCTTGACCAAACTGCCTGTGGGTTCTGGCATAACGAATAGAGTGCTCCAACAATCGTTCCATTGTTCCCACAGCAGAGGCGAGAATAAATCCCCGCTCCCACTCCATACTATGATTGAATATGGCTAGCCCTGCTCCTTCTTCCCCTAATCTATTACTGGCAGATACTTCGCAATTTTCTAAGGTCGCTTCTGCTACTTGAGCAGTACGTACTCCCATTGTGGATGTAGACTTTTGAACAACTAAACCAGGTGTATCTTTTTCAATCACAAAAGCCGTCAAACCCTCTTTCCCCAAAGATGGATCCACGTTGGCAAAAATAATGAAAAGGTCGGCAATCGTTCCATTGGTCACATAGTGTTTGTGCCCGTTGAGAATGTATTTGTCTCCATGTTTTTGAGCCGTTGTCTTGAGACTATAGAGATCAGATCCAGCTTGTGGTTCACTGGCTGCGTGGGAGGCAATCCATCCTTCCCGACAAAGTAAGGGGAGATATTTTTCCTTTTGTTCTTCACTCCCAAAGGTGAGCAGGGGCATTTCCCCAGCCCAGATATGGGCATTCATCGCAAAGAGTAATCCGTTATCCTTGCAACCATATCCTAACAACTAAAAAATTATATAAATACTTCTATAGGTTGACTTGAGACTTTTAATTTAATCAAAAAAATAAACACTATATTACCAATCATGCCCAGAGTCGTCTTAATATGCTTTAAGTCCAGTTCTACATTCCACCTCAACTCATAGATTCTTAATAATTCTTTGAGGGGATAAGCCTGGGCATCTAATAAAGTCGTGATTAACGTGACTTGTTGGCTGCGATAACCACGGATACAAAATCCAGAACTAGGGTCAAACCCAGTTTTACCAGACCTTTCGGAGTTTTTGTGTTTGTAGCGATCGCTCCACGTTAGCCCTTTGGACTAATCGCCTTTGGCAGTGTACCAAAAGGCGATCGCATTTCTTGAGAGCTTAAGGAAAAAATAAAGGGATGGCTAGATTACACCCAAATAAAATCGTCATAGGTAATCAGATTTGCGTCCACGCCAGTCAAGAAAGCTAAGGGTTGATTATTTTGAGTTGTAATCCAAGTATCACCATTTTGTTCAAAGATAGAAAGTGAACCAAAGGTTAGACCATCTTCTAATTGCAACAAATCTAGACCATCTTCAAAATCAGCAATGCGGTTCTTGCCTGCTGTGGACAAGACAAAGGTATCTTTTCCACTGCCACCAGTGAGGGTATTATCCCCACTACCACCATCGAGAAGATCATCACCGCTACCACCTTCGAGTTGATCTTGACCTTGACCACCTATGAGGGTGTCATTGCCAGCCTCTCCAAATAACTTATCGTCACCGTCACCACCTTTAAGGATGTCGTTATTAGCGCCGCCGAAGAGTTGGTCTTGGCCACTGCCACCTAAGAGGGTGTCATTACCCTTGTCTCCAAATAATTGATCATCGCCGTCGCCACCGTCGAGGAGGTCATCACCAGCTAGTCCTTGGAGTGTGTCTTGACTGTTAAGACCTTGGAGGGTATCGTTGCGTGAGGTACCAATAAGATTATCTTTGTTGGCTCATCTCCAGGTGATCCTTGCCGATCGCCACCGACGTAGACAATATTCTGATTGTCAGGATCGGCAAGAATCGAGAAATGTATAGCTCCTTGACCTCCCGGTTTTGACCTAGGGTTAAGCCCAACATCCTTTGGCTTTCCATCTACAGTTTCTGGCGTCAATGGTAAATCCATCGCAATGAAGTTAGTCTCATCCGGTTCATCAGTCTGACCATTATTGTCATTATCAATTCCATCAACACCTTCTTCTGAGTAAAATATGCCATTTGGCTGTCCCTGAAAAAGAACACCAGCATAAACTGCATTTGTTCCTTTATCAGGATTGTTATGCACTGCAAGTTCAATATTGTTGACACCTTGATAATCCGTTCTGCCAGGGGGCTCTTTAGGTATACTAGGAGCTTGGTTAATCAAAGTTGCAGCAGCACCTGAAACATCGGTCCAAGTTTTGCCGAAATTATCACTCCGAAAGATTCCACCCTTTGTTACAATATCTTTTTTTGACCGATCAATAGTTGGTAAGACTGCTGCGTAGACCCGATTCAGGTTTCCTGGATCACCCACAATATCCGACACTGCACCAGCAGGTAAGAAGTTCATTTCAGTACCCATATCAGGCATATCATGCATATGAGACATTCGAGAGATGAGTTCAAATGAACTGCCACCATTAGTACTAAGGTACAAGCCAGGCTTCATTCCTCCCTGATTAATTTCTCCACCAAAATCGTTCGCCGAAATAAGGATTGTGTTACCGCGAGCGACGACCCCTGAAATGTTCAGTTTTTCATCGGCTTCATCAACCATACCGTCACCATCGTTGTCAAGGTTATCAGCCGTTCGGAGTTGAGTCCATGTATCTCCTCCATCAGTGGTCTTTAACAAACCTGTTAAAGGTCCTCCACGTTGTCCGAAAGAACTGAAACGACCTATACCAGCAATAATCGTTTGATTGGTTGGATCAGTTGGATCAAATTCCATTGCGCCAATGGAATTTCCTAGCAAGTCATCCGTCAGCGGTGTCCAGTTAGGGCTGCTGTCGGTTGCATTCGTTGTTTTCCAAATCCCACCATTTACTGCTCCGATATAAAGGATATTTGCATCATCAGGGTGAGCAAGTACTGTATGAATTGCCCCAACCACTTCATTATTAGGCTCAACATTCTCAACTTGCCCATTCTGTGCAGGACTAGGTCCCTGCGCAATCCACTGTCCTTGAGGATTAGCTAAAACTGAACTATAACTTGCATCTTTGATGGTTGACATGTTAAATTTCCTTCGTAATGTGTTGATTAGTGACAGTAGCCACAGGCAAAGTGGCTAATATCAGCAGTGTTCTATAATCCGGTTGATTACTGTTAGCATCTTGCCCATTACTCTTAGTAGGTGGATGACAGCCACCTACTAAGAATCACAACTTACTAACAGGCGAAAATATTCGATAATAGGGTTTTTACTGAGTACAAGTTAAACCCCCATTACAAATAAGATATTTAGGACATTATTTGCGCCTGGAACTATATTAAATATAAATCCGGAAAATTTATGCTAATTTTTAATGAAGAATCGCTCAAGTTTTATAAAATTTTAGTTAATCAGGATCAATACATCTAATACAGCTAGGTTTTAACCTTGGATTCCCAATTGTCGTAAGAATTGACAACTATTGAGATAATAAAGGCTGACTTGAATTTGAGGTGATTTGCCAACAACTATGTATCGCTCCCTGTTTAGGATTCTGACATTATCGCTAGGATTGATCACTTTACCAGCGTTTGGCTCAACCGACATCATCAAGCCTCTGTTACTCTCGCCTGAGATTCCTAGCAATTGGGAGGAATCGCAGCAGGCTTTGACTTTATTCGAGCAAGGTAAAACTCTATATAGGGTAGGACAATTAATCCAAGCCGAGAAGGTTTGGCAACAGGCACTCCAGCAATATACTACTCAGGGAGATATACCTAAACAAACACAGACTTGGAACCATCTAGCCCTAGTTTATCGGGACTTGGGACAGTGGGAGGCAGCATCAGTAGCTATTGATAATGCGATCGCTATTATAAAAAATAATCCCTATTCTCAACTTGCCCTTGCCCAAACCTTAAATACTAAAGGAGCAATCCAACTGGCAAAGGGACAAAGCCAAATCGCCCTCGATACCTGGAAACAGAGTGAAGCTGCCTATGCTGCTGCTGGTGATCAAATTGGTAAATTGGGAACTCAACTTAATCAAGCCCAAGCACTACAAACTCTAGGACAATATCGACGCGCCAAGATAGTTTTAGAGCAAATTAATGCCCAACTGCAACAGTTTTCCGACTCACCCCTCAAGGCTAATGGGTTACATAGTTTAGGCGTAGCCCTACTGAGAGTTGGTGACTTTCAGCCAGCTCAAGTTGCTTTGCTATCGAGTTTGAAAATATCCCAAACTCTTAATGACGAAGCCGCTATCAGTAGAACACTTATGGAGTTGGGGAATGTGGCTAGAGTTAGACAGGAATTTGAGCAAGCGCAGGGCTTTTACCAACAAGCTGCTCTTTTAGCTTCTGAACCTTCCCTTCAACTCCGGGTGCAATTAAATCAGTTTAGTCTGCTGGTGGATAGTAATAAAGTCATTAAGGCTATATCTATTTTACCGACTATTGAATCACTCCTTGAGGAAATAACACCAAGTCGTGTAACTGTCTATGCCCGAGTCAATCTAGCGGAAAACCTGATCAAAATAGAGCACTTGGGAGCACAGGGAGATGGGGAGAGGGGGAGATGGGGAGACGCCCAGACGCGGAGACGCCCAGACGCGGAGATGGGGGGATGGCTCGGGGGGATGGCTCGGGGAGATGATTTTTATGAACTTTCTGCCTCCTGCCTTCTGCCTTCTGCCTTCTGCCTCCTGCCTTCTGCCTCCTGCCTCCTGCCTTCTGCCTCCTGCCTTTGGTGGGGGGATGGCTCGGGGAGAGTTAATCATTCCCAGAATATTGCTCAAATTTTGGCAAAGGCAGTTTCTGAGGCGAGAGTTTTGCAAGACAAGCGAGCCGAAGCCTATGCTTTAGGTCAGTTAGGATATTTGTATGAAAACTATAAACAGTGGCAACAGGCAAAGGAGTTGACACAACAAGCTTTGCTAATTGCCGTGGAAAGCAATGCCCAAGATATTGCTATCTCTTGGCAGTGGCAGCTTGGTCGAATTTTAGCAGAACAGGGACTAGTTACTGAGGCGATTAAGGCCTATAATCAAGCCTTTGAAACCCTTTCCAGACTTAGGGGTGATTTGGTAGCACTTAACCCGGAAGTAGGCTTTGCCTTTCGAGAGCGAGTTGAGCCAATTTATCGTCAACTGGTGCAGCTGCTATTAAAAAATGACCCTTCTCAGGCTAACTTGCAACGTGCTAGAGAGGTGATTGAAGCTCTGCAACTGGCTGAACTCAACAACTTTTTTCGAGAAATCTGTTTTGATGCCCAACCTCAACAAATTGACCAGGTTGACTCTAAGGCGGCGGTATTCTATTCGATTATTTTACCAGAGGGCCTAGCGGTTATTCTTTCTCTTCCTGGAAAACCCCTGTATTACTATTCCACTACCTTAGTTTCTGATTCCAATCAGGATGCCTCTGTGTTACTAGAGCGTACCTTTGATGATTTATTCGCCACCTTAAACCCATTTATTTCTAGCCCAGAGCCTCTGCGTCCCCATCAACAATTGTATGATTGGTTAATTCGTCGAGCTGAGAAGCAACTGCAAAACAGTGGTGTCAAGACGTTGGTGTTTGTATTAGATGGGGTGCTGCGTGGAATCCCCATAGCGGCACTTCATAATCGTCAGCAGTATTTAATTGAGAAATATAATCTAGCTCTGACGCCAGGATTGCAACTCCTTCCGCCGCGAGCGCTCACGCCAGAACAATTAGAAACTTTGGCAGGGGGAGTATCTGAGGCTCGTCAAGGATTTTCAGCTCTCCCTGGTGTCATTGAGGAAGTCGAGCAGATTGCCAAGCTAGTGCCAGCAGATGTCTTGCTTAATCAGGACTTTACTCGCAACCGACTTGAGGTCAAAATTGACTCAGCACCTTTTCCTGTGGTACACTTGGCGACACACGGTCAGTTTTCTTCCCAAGCAGAAAAAACTTTTTTACTAACTTGGGATGGTCGCATTAACGTCAAAGATTTAGACCAATTACTGCAAGTCCGTGAACGTCAAAACAAAAGACCAATTGAACTATTAATCTTGAGTGCTTGTCAAACAGCTGCTGGGGATAAGCGGGCAGCACTGGGATTAGCTGGAGTTGCGCTGAGATCCGGTGCTCGTAGTACCATGGCAACGCTTTGGTCAGTTCAAGACAATTCCACCACTCAGTTAATGACTCAGTTATATGCTGCTCTCAATCAACCAGGCATTACCAAAGCTGAGGCCCTCCGTCAGGCGCAACTATCGCTATTAAAATCCCCCCAATATCAGCATCCCTTTTACTGGTCTGCCTTTGTATTAGTCGGTAATTGGCTCTAGAGGTTCAGTGGCGATCGCCTTCAATTCAACAGAGGATAAGAACTCAGCCCAGTCTCTCATAAGCTTACTATTATTAGGCTGTAATTGTCTAGCTTGAGCCAATGCTGTCAAGGCATCATACCAAATCCCTTGTTTTCCATACCAAACAGCTTGCTCTAGCCAATTGAGTGAATCATCGAGTTGCTGTGATCGTAAAACACGCCGAACCCAAGCAGTGGTTACCGGGTCATTTGGTCCTGGTTGATCGCCGCAAACCATTACCACTGCCCACTGATAATTTTTCCCTATTTCCAGAGGTTGTGATTCTTCGCCCAGTTTAAATCCAAAAATACCAGAAACTCCGGTAATCGGGAGAAAAACTTGCCAGTGAGGCTTGATGCCTTCCTCTTTCAGGCTTAGTACTATCTGTGTGGCTGAAGTTTCCGGGATATACACCCAAAAGGTTGGATGTTCTGAAAAGGTTACGCCGTAATTGTCGGGGGGAACAAGTGCTTGGAGTGGAGGCTGTGGTGATCCTGTCTGGGCAGCATCGTTCTGGGTATCCTGAGGACATTGTCGATCATCTCGTGACCCTGCTCCCGTGGTTTTATCTGGCTTTTTATCATCTTGTGGCGGATTGAAGAGAATGGTGGGGATTGAGTCTTGAGTGATAAAAGAGTTGAGATTGAATGATTGAGCGGACGCTAATTCCAGGTCTATTAACAAGACCAATATACTAATGAGGGCAAATGCTGGTAGTTTTTTCATAAAAATACACACTAAAGTCCCACGATAGTAAATTCCCCAGAAAGTTATGAGTATCGTCAGGGGGATTTTTATGAACTTTATATAAGTTTTATTAGTTGACCCAAGCAAAAACCAAAGATAGACTGTGTTGTGAATTAAACAAATAGGCAGCAGAGAAGGTAGATTAATGGGAAATTAAGAACTCAAAATTCATCCTGGTTACTGAGTTTTGACTTTTAAATCCTAGCTGAAACCAATATTTGCTTGCTGTCATAACCAACCCAATAAATCTCTATGTAGTTATAGAGATGTATTAAATTGTTTGGAGGAAACTTATGAAGCAGATCAAACCATTTGCAATTGCAGTCTCGACTATCTTAACGCTAGTTTTAACCTTGGCAATGCTTTTTATCCCGACTGCTGAGGCATGGGCAATTGAAATCATACCGATTGGGGAGGGTGAAACCATCTATATCGGGACGATAGACGAGTTGGATTCTTCAAGGTCTTCATGTCAAAATAAAAATCCAAAATATCTAATATTCCCAAAACCTCCAGAAGCGCCTGGATTTATTTACTCAGTTTGTCTAGAATTAGAAGGCGGTCTACCTTCAGAAGCGATAAAGCCCTTTGAGCTAATATCAGGAAATGACAATGAAGCATGCCTAGCTCTCTACACTGGTGGTTATTTCTTGGGTAAAGTTGTTTATAGTGGTGAAGTGACTTGTGTAAATAGTTCACCGGGTACTCTTGGTGCTCCCTTCGATAAAAATAACTGTCAGATCAGTGGTGTAACAGGTCAAGGTACATTATACAGGTCTTCAAGTCTAGTATGTGAGGAAAATGGATTTAGCTAGTGAGCAATTTGAGATGGAAAAGCAATTTGACAGTACTCCATTTCTTCAAGCAAACGGGTTTGCTTCTAGTTAGTTTTTGCTGTTGTACTTTAGAAGCATTCAACTTAGCAAGAGCGCAAATTGTTCCTGACGATACCCTAGGTATTACAGAAGTATCAGTGGTAACCCCTGACACAATCAGGGGTTTTTCTGCGAACCGGATTGAGGGTGGAGCAATCAGTGGAGAAAATCTATTTCACAGTTTTAGAGAATTTAATGTAGGTGAAGGGGGAGCAGTTTACTTTACTCATTCAGCTGGTATTGAAAATATTATCACTAGAGTGACAGGTAGTAATCTCTCGGAAATCCAGGGAACTCTTGGTGTTTTGGGCAATGCTAATTTGTTCCTAATTAATCCCCATGGAATTATCTTTGGAGCCAATGCCAGTTTAGATACGAGAGGTTCTTTTATTGCTACTACTGCTAGTAGTTTAGTATTTGGAGATAATCTGGAGTTTAGTGCTACTAAGCCGAACAGATTACCCCTGTTGACTATTAATACTCCCATTGGTTTGCAATTCGGTGAAGCCGTAGGAAATATTATCAATCAATCCCAAATTCTCGATAATATGCAGGTTATGCCTAGCCAAACTCTAGCGCTTTTGGGTGGTGATATTGTCCTTGAGGGTGGCAATTTATTCGCACCAGGAGGAATAATTGAACTAGGGAGTGTCGCCAATAATAACTTTGTTGGTCTTGCTCTAACTCCTGATGGCTTAACTTTTGATTACGAAGGTGTGCAGAACTTTCAAAATATTCAATTATCTGATGAGGCAAATCTTACTGCTTCCTCCCCTTCTTCTATTAGTAGTGGAGAGATTAAAATCCGGGGTAGACGCCTCATAATCACGAATGAGTCCAACGTCTCGGGAATTAATTTCGGTGCAAGTTCAGGGGGAGATTTCACCTTATTTGCTTCTGAATTTTTGGAAATTAGTAACAACAGTAATCTTGTTAATCAAACTGTTTCGGAGACTGGTGGAGCAGGTGAAATCAACATCGAAACTAGGCAGTTGATTGTCCGTAATAGCTCTTTTATAAGAGCAGGTACTTTTAGTGCTGCTTCAGGAGGAAACATAATAGTAAATGCTGCTGAATCTATCCTTGTAGATGGGGGTGGAGGAGTTAGCCAGTTGACTACCCAATCTTTTAATGAGGGCAAGGCTGGAAACTTGCAGCTAACGACTGGTAGGTTAATTATCGATAATGGTGGACAGTTAACAAGTACTACCCGAAGTTCTGGTGAAGGGGGAAGTTTATTAATTAATGCCTCTGAGATAGTTAAAATTAGTGGTCAATCATCTACTGATGAAGATCCCAGTGGTTTATTTGCTGCAACTAGAGGAGCAGGCAACGGAGGGTTAATCAAGGTTGACACTAGTAATTTAGTTATCGAAGATGGATCTCAAATCACTGTCAGTAGTACTGGAGAGGGTGCAGCTGGTAATTTAGAGGTTAATACTGACAACCTTCGTCTTGATAATCAAGGAACCCTTACTGCTGAAACCACTGCTGGCAAGGGCAACATTACTATCCAAGCTGAGGATATCTTCCTACGCCGCAACAGCACGATTACGACTAATGCCACTGGGCTAGCCAATGGCGGTAATATATCAATTGATACTGATGTAATCGTAGCTGCCCCTAGAGAAAATAGTGATATTATTGCTAATGCTTTGCAAGGTTCAGGGGGACAGATTACTTTAACTGCTCAAGGAATAATTGGGTTAGAGTTGCGCACAGCAGAAGATTTAGAGCGTTTGCTAGGAACTAATAATCCTAATAACTTGGATCCTAATCTACTTGCAAGTAATGATATTACAGCCTTTTCTCAATTTAATCCTGAGATTGATCAAGGCAGGGTAATCTTGCAAACACCAGAGGTTGATCCTAGTCAGGGATTAGTAGTTTTGCCCAATGAAGTGCAGGATCCTAGTGAATTAATTGCTACCACTTGCCCAGCTGATGAAGGCAATTACTTTGCGGTGACAGGAAGAGGAGGTTTGCCGGAAGATCCCAGAGAACCCTTGATAGGTGAGGTGATTTGGCTCGATGCACGGGATTTTTCTGAAATTAGTAATAATTCGCTCTCAGATATTGGGCAAATAGCAGCCTCAAGGCCTCCGAGAAAGATTGTGGAAGCGACTGGGTGGGTTGTCGATGAGGAGGGTAAGGTGGTGTTAGTTGCAAAACTGCCGGAAGTAATGTCTCAAGGTTGGTGGCATCAAGGGACAGGTTGTAATAGTTTTTGAATTGTGCCTTAGCTGTCACTCATTAAAGAAAGCATTCAATGACTTCAGAGGAATAGCACTAAGATTAAGATAGATGACTCCAGGGCGAATGGTTCATCAAAATCATCTCCCCATCTTCCCCTCTCCCCATCTCCCATTCTATTTAAAGAGGGCAGGCTAATGATTTTTATTAATCCCAAGACTGATTTTGCTTTCAAGAAGATTTTTGGTTCCCAACAGAGTAAAGATATTCTGATTAGTTTCTTGAATAGTATTCTCTATGACGACAATCCCACTATCGAAGATTTAGAAATCCTTAACCCCTACCTGGTACCGAAAATCCGTGGACTCAAAGATACTTACCTAGATATTAAAGCTAAAATCAAGGGGCAATGAAAAAGAGTAATAAATCTGATTGGTAGAATACCCCGTAACACACCATTAAGCTGTTACGCATTTAAATCATATATTTATGTGATATTAGTTAATGGCTGAAACTCTTGTGCCTTTTGCCTCCTGCCTTGCTGTTGTGCATTAAAAATGCACAACAGCTTATCACTGATATCGGCACACTGATTACAACAAATTCCCAACTCCGTGGAGCTCGTCCTATTATTGTTGATGAGTGATCCCTGTTTCTTTCCTGGTACTCTCTCCCTGATAATCTCTCAAGAAGCGATCGCCTTAAAATAGAAGCAGGTTAATCCGAAGGTAATTATAAATGGTAACATTACAGCTCAGGCAGTTAAGTGTTCCTCCAGGACAGCGGATTGTTTTGACTGATGTAAACTGGTCAAAATTTGAGGATATTTTGCAAGAACTTGGTGAAAAAAGAGCTAAGAGAGTAGCTTACTCTCAAAATCAATTAGAAATTATAATGCCATTGCCAGAACATGAGTTTGATAAAGAAATCATTGGTGATCTGGTTAAAATTTTGCTAGAAGAATTGGAAGTCGATCGCGAATGTTACGGCTCAACTACTTTCAAACGCAAGGATATGGCAGTAGGAATCGAGCCGGATAACTGTTTTTATATTAAAAATTATCGTTTAATGATTGGCAAAAGGAGATTAGATTTAACTGTAGATCCACCTCCGGATTTAGCGATTGAGGTTGATGTTACCTCAAAAACACAACTGAGTGCTTATGAAGCTTTAGGAGTGCCTGAGTTATGGCAATTTTCCAAGGGAAGTTTAAAAATTAATGTACTGCAAGCGGGTAAGTATGTTGAGTCTTCTTTGAGTCCTACTTTTCCTGATTTTCCCATTATTGAGGGGGTTGATCAGTTTATCCAAATGAGTTTAACGCAAGGTTCAAGTGTTGCTTTAAGGGCTTTTAGGAAGTGGGTTAGGGAGAGAATAGAGCGATAAATACTAAAACTTACGATTTGAGTCTTGTACAACTTCATCAGGAATTATAGCGGTTCTCAATTGGGTGAAATACAATTTTTTGGATGTTAGGGAACAGGGAACAGTAAGGGTTTGAGTATAAGTAATATTTCTTAATGCAGCGACCAAAATTTATGTCCGACTACTTAGGATGTATTAAAGCCTAAATTTCTACAGGATCGCTACTCGAACTCCAAACAGGGAAACAGCCCCAAACACTGATAAGTTTGGGTACTGTTTGAATTCTCTTCCAGCAGTTGAAAATCAACTGGGAAAAACCTAGGGCTGCTATCTAACTTCAAGACTTACGGTAAAAAGTCAGATGAACTATGAACAATGGTTCAGTAAAACCCTAGCCTTTGACGACATTACTGTCAAAGATAAAGTGTTGTATCTGCCCGTAATCAACTGTGTATTTTGGAGAAAAGCTGAGAGAGCTGATATAGTCAGCTGGTAAAGGATAATAAGTATCGGTATACTCAATAGTGAACTGAAAACTATATCTCCGACTCCATGTATTTGGAGAGATAGAACCAAGGTTGTCATAAGCAAGATGATCCTCCCAGTTATTACTAGATGTCTTCCTGAAGTAAGGCGTAACAGCATATTCAGAGGGTTTTTCGTCTGCGCTAATATGTACGCCATTTAGAATAATAGGAATGGAAAGTAAATTCTTGACCCAAAAATAGCTGGTGTAATAGCCTATTTGACCTGGATCTTTAATAGTGATCTTTTTGGGGTACTCGTACCAGATCTCAACAACAGGATCCTGTTTTGTTTGATGTGAAAGGGTAGAAATGGCATCGATTACTAATTTACCCGACATGAAAACCTCCTGATTATTCTGTTACTTATCTTGAGAGTAAGTGCAATGGAAATAGTATAATTATCTATTCATGCGTGTACCTCTCAAATAGTTTTGATTGTTAACACAATGAATGATTTAGTACTTGATTTCCTTTGACAATCAAATACTAGCACTGTGTATCATAAAAATAAAACTAATAAAACTAATAAAAAACTCATAAGTTAAATAAAAAAAATCACAAACCTAATATCAAACCTAATATTGATCCTCTTTTGTTACTCTCTGAAGAGAATACTTTTATTGCTCTATTCAGAGAATATTTTATGCGTTAATATTTCGTGGCAAAGCTCTTAGCCTCAGGGACGAAAACGGTATAAAAACTGGTTCAATTTTTATCGAAATTAATTTGGGTTAAATACCCCACCGTCACTTGCGGTGCATAAAATTGGTTGGGGTCAAATCCCCATCCAATTTGTCCCCGCGTCCCCGTGTCACCGTGTCCCCGCGTCTTTAATCTCTCCCCAGAGTGACATTTACGGACGCTCTCGCTTCCGTTATGGATGTAAAGAAACATTGCTGTCTTTTAGGAAAGGGCTATTAGCAACAAAAAACTAGAGGAAGAAATCTATCAAACTGAAATTACCACAACATCAGCTTTAGAGAGATTTGTTCCCAACAGTAAATTGCTTCTATCTAGCTGTCTTAGTAGCCGCCTTCCAGCTATAAAAGAAGATAAAATATATCTGAGCTATCTGTATCCCGTGCTAGGAAAATCACTGTGAATGCTCTGACTTTGAACCTATCCTCAGTGGGAAAACTAACCGACAATGTCTTCTATCAACTCTGTCGAGCCAACCCAGATCTAAAATTCGAGCGTACTGCTGACTGGCTTAGAAGTGTAAGACTGAGCAATTTTAAACTCCCGCACTGTCATGGACTGAGGACGAGAAATATCTCCAAAAATAATCGGGGGACGCACATAACGACTACCATAACTTTGTACCCATCCATGAACGGTAAAGGTGTAGCCTTCTAAACGTTCGGCAAAGTATTCAACCATGTCAGAACGTTCAAATTCTCCATGTACTAAAACATCCATCCCCATTCCTTCCTGTAAACCGATACAGTAGGCAATATGAGCATCGATCGCCTGTTGATATTCGGACTCAGTTAAATTACCTTTTTTATATTGCGATCGCAATTTTCGTAATCACCCAAGGATAGGTGTCTCCCAAATCATCAAAATAAGTAACCAGGTTAATCTCTATTCCTACTGTCGCTAGTTCCTTATAGACAGTTTGTACCTGTTCTTTAAAACTGAGCGCATCCCCTAAAACTAAAGCTGGTTCGTGTATTTGAACTTCTTTAATTCCCAGTGCTTTTAATTCAGTTAATAAACTGCTGTAAAGTGGCAAGATTAAGCTTAAAAAATCTCCTAATTCTACTCCTTCAAGACGGCTCAAATGCAAGAAAGTGACGGGACTAATAATAATCGGTACTGCTTTATTTCCTAATATTGCTTGTCCTCTTTTTACCGTTTCAATCAAGTCTGTAAAATCTGCTTGGGGAGTAATGTAAGAATTTATTTCTGGAACTAAATAATGATAGTTAGTATCAAACCATTTAGTCATTTCTAAAGCAGCCAGATTGTCTTTACCTCGCGCCATCGCAAAGTAACGTTCTAACCCCGTAAAACCTTGAAATCTTTGAGGAATCAATCCCAAACGTATCGTCCAATCTAAAACTTGGTCATAAAGTGTAGCATCACCAATCCCAATGCGGTCTATTCCTGCTGCTAATTGAGTTTGCCAGTTTGTTGTTTCTACTTCTTTGACAGTTTGTAGTAACTTATCTTGTACTGTTTCACCACGCCAAAAAGACTCCAGTGCCTTTTTGACTTCACGGTTTTTACCAATACGGGGATAACCTAATGTTGCTGTGGAAATATTCATTGTTAGTAATTAAGTGAGAATGTTGGGTAAACCTGTAAATAAGAATGCTGTTTCTACTTACAGTAAAATTGATGGCGAGGGGTGCGGAGGCTTCCGACCCATACCCAATCGCCATGTTGATATTTAGTTCACACTCCCTAATTGAGGGATGCGACCAAGAAAACCAGTCATCAACTTGAGAGCAAAAATCTTAAATGGTGGTAGATTTATGAGTAGCCAAAGTCCCAGACGACGGAGAATTAGTGCTGGTAGCCAATTATTCGAGAAGATGCGATCGAGGAAATCTGTAAACCCCAGTACGGTCAGGTTTTCGATTTTACGCCAGCGTTCATAACGTTTGAGAACTTTAACCTCGCCGATATCTTCTCCTCGCTGATGGGCTTCTGATAGAACTTGTGCCAATGCAGCAGCATCTCTAATTCCTAGATTGAGTCCTTGA
>JAAHGS010000169.1 GCA_010692645.1 Symploca sp. SIO2E9 | reverse complement strand
AAGTACTAGCTGATCACCCTGAATATCCTTTTGTAGCTAGGCTTAACTCTATGGCTCGACAGTCAATGGCCCAAAGGGCTTGGGCTAGCATTAGTCGATTCTTTGAGAACTGCAAGAAAAATATCCCAGGTAAAAAAGGGTTTCCTCGTTTTAAGAAATTTAGCCGTTCTCTTGAGTACAAGACTACAGGATGGCAAATTTCAGAAGATAGAAAACGCTTAAGGATTACCGATAAAACTGGAATAGGTTCCCTCAAGCTTGTAGGTTCTAGAGATTTATCTTTCTACTCGAAAGAACAAATCAAGCGTATTAGATTAGTTGCTCGAGCCGATGGCTATTATGCTCAGTTTTGTATTGGGATTGAGCGGAAAGAATCTGCTGAGTTTACGGGTAAAGAGTTAGGGTTAGATGTAGGGCTTAACTACTTTTACACGGATTCTCAAGGCAATCAAGTCAAGAACCCTAGATATCTTAGAAAAAGCGAGAAAGCTCTTAAGCGTCTACAGAAAAGACTCTCTAGAAAACATAAAAGAGGACAGCCACAGTCAGTCAGATATCATAAAAACCGAGTTAAGCTTGCCAAAAAACACTTGGATATTGCCAGGCAACGTAAAGACCATGCTGTTAAATTAGCGAGGTGCGTTTGCCAATCTAACGATTTGGTAGCCTATGAAAATCTAAGTGTTCGCAACATGGTTAAAAACCATTGCTTGGCTAAGTCGATATCAGATGCAGGTTGGACTCAATTTCGAGAGTGGATTGAATATTTTGGGAAGCTATTCGATAAGGTAGTTGTACCTGTAGAACCGAAATACACTTCCCAAGATTGCTCAAACTGTGGCTCCAGAGTCAAAAAATCTCTATCAGTTAGAACGCATGTTTGTAGCTGTGGCACAGTTTTAGACCGTGATGAAAATGCAGCACGAAATATTCTAGATAGGGCTAAGAAAATACTGTCGGGCGGACAGAAATCTACGCTCAGGGAGAAAAGCACCAATGCTTAAGTTAAGGAAACTGAGCTTAAGTAAGTGCGTTCGTGGAACTGAGAATCCCTCGCTTTCAGCGAGGGAGCGTCAATGGTAAACAGAATATTAATCAGATCGGTTCATGGTTTTTGCCGAGTTTGAGTAATAGACAGCTTATAGTTGTGTTGACCACCAGCACTATCGCCTATGTAAATAAAGTATTTTCCTGGCTTCCACAGTCCTGAGTCTTCAATATTTTCATCAGGCAAACCAGGTACACAAGTTCTTCTATTGGGTCCTTCAATTAGGAGAGTGGGTTTGCCTCCTGCTTCCACAGTAAAGCGCAAATAATCGAATTGCTGGCTGAGTGTAATAGTATGATTTGCTGTAGCGCTAATCATGCCACAGTCACCGCTATCATTCGAGCCTCCAGAAGTTCCCTGTAATACTAGCGGATCATTAAATCCAGGTTGAATCGGCATTGCCTGGGAGCGAAGGACACCAGTACTGAGCAACAATGCTGACAAAGCAGCAGGAAAAAGCTTCAAGTATTTAAGTGTTTTCATCGCGCCATTCCCCAACCTATCATCAAGTTTCCCTAATATGATTATCTTCTACAACTAGACGCCTAGGGGAGCGATATGTTCCGATGTCATCTGATGTCGGGCAAATCGCCCATAATATATAGCAGTGCGCGCTGGTATGTTTACAAATTCAGGTAAAGAACAATTGCTAAAACCTTTGTTTGATAAGCTTTTCCATTCCCTGTTAAGAGTTCCCTGTTAAGAGTTCCCTGTTCCCAGCGCGCAGCGCTATAAATCTTTGAAACCCTTGTTTTTAAAGCATTGCAAAAACAATACTTGAGATTAAGGGACTTCCAAATCAAAAAATATCCCATCGAGGGGATGGCTCGGGGAGAAGATTCTTTACGTCATATTTCCAAGTAAATTGGATAATTTATTTCTTGGAGTTCCCTAAAGCTGAGAATCAGTTGTAACCTTCAGGCGAATGATCTGTTCTCCCGTATCATCTAGCGGTACTTCTATAATCTCGCCAGAGAGTTTTTCTATACAATTAAGGAGCGATCGCAGATGAGGAGTACTTGCACCAGTATCTACATACAAACGGTCTGATAAACTACCAAGACGCTTCCAAGTAGTGAAAAGTTTGCCAACTGTCTGTTCTAGCACAGATGCCTGTTTCACTAAATCAGCAGCAGTGTTCAAACAATCGAGTCGTAGGGCTTCATCTAGCGCCAATTCCATATCCAAAGATGACTCCTGAAGCGCCTGCACTTGGGCGGCTGCGTCGAGATATTTGGCTAAATAACGGGCATCTGATGTTACCTGCTTAACTGTATCAACATCGGGATTTGCTGCCACTTCCTGTTGTATGGCGCTGAGGTGGGTTTCTGGCAACTTCTCCATTTCCTTAACTAGCGGCGCTAGATAACGTGCTGGCATCGTACCACCTGCTGCCTTTTCCTTGACTTCATCTGGCAGCAATTGGGAAGACATTGCTGTCCATTCATCAGAGAGTTGTTTTACCTCGCGACGAGTGATGCGATCGCCTTTTTGTGCTGCATCTGTGACCAATTGTTGCACTTCTGGGGAAGATTTAGCTGTTTCGACAAATGCTCGCTTACTAAAATTATTAATCGAGTTGGAGTCAAGCTTGCCCTCACTTAAGAGAGTATCTGCACTATTGGCAAGCTCAATTAAAGAATAAGCGTAACTTTTACTTAGTTCTCGACTTTTAAGCCAGTTTAAAAAACCAGTACCCCTGCCGTCGCCGCCTTTTTTCTCTCTGTCTCTAACTACACGCAAAATTCGCCCACGCCAGATTTCGGTTTGCAGGTCGAAGCGATCGCAAACTAGCCAAGCATGATCCACTAGCTGCTGAAAATCATACTCCAGAATTTCCTCATCTTCTGGATCCGGCAGATCAAAATTCAGGTCAACTGGTTGTTCCAGGACTGCAGCAAGGTCGGCGGTAGATTGTGGAATTTCAACCATGGAGGAGTGCTGATCTAGTGAGAGTCGGATTAATCTTACCTGATTATCAAATCTATGATCACCTCCATAATTATTTATTTATAGCATTTCTCGGACTCATGAGGTATTACTTCCCTTATTACCTATTCCCTGTTCCCTGTTCCCTAAAACCTAAGACTTAGTACCTAATCCAATTGATAACTGCTATTTTAAGTAAACTAGTGAGTCATTGAGCTTAAAAACTTCAATTCACAGGCAAAATACAATATAAAAGAATTGCTAATTCTTCTTCAAAGGACTCACTAGCATGACCTTGGCAAAGGCTAATGTTAAGCCTTATACCGTTAAAGGGGCGTTAGTAATACATTTCTTCGCACACTGCCTTGCACAAGCCTTGCAGCCAACGCAGTTTTCTGGGTTGACAACCATCATAATTCTCCGGTCTTCTTCTTCTTCTTCTTCGTCTTCTATAACTTCTCCATCCTCATTAAGTGGTGTCAGTCGAAGCACATCACGACCACAGATTTTAAAGCATCTTCCACAGCCAAGGCATTTGGTCCAGTCAATGTTCTCAATGAACTCAGGAGTCCAACTACCACCACCACGAGTTACACCAGCTAGTGTTGACATGATTTATTCTCCTTCTTGATTCTTTCTACGAGTATCTTCTTTGCTCTTCCAAAATACTAGCCCGAACTAAGGGCTTTTTTTGTTAAAAGATACTGCATCTATGGTTAAGAAAATTGTTTTTTTTCTACAAGAGATTGATTGTAAAAAATTATACAAATATACGGCTTTAAGTTAGTTGCAAATGATTTTCAAGTTTATCAGAAAAAAATTATATGCCCAAATAGTTTATAATAAACAGTAAATAATTTATTCCATTTTTTTAAACAAAATCAGGGCTGAAGCGCTCCCAACAGCCAGTTCAGGATAGAAATACTAATTGCTATTGAGGCAATAATAACCATGATTAATACCCCTAGTAGCACTGCCAGAAATAACCAATTAGTCTTTTGTCTCGGTGGGGAAACTTTCAGTTGCTTCTCCAATAGCGCCACATTTTTTACATTTGCTTTCCATCCTACATCAAACACATCCCCTAACACTGGTACAGAACCCACTACTGTATCCAGCAGAACATTCCCGACCATTTGCACTAAAGTTGCCTGTGGTATGCGTAACCGCACTGCTTCGATTACAATATAAACAGATAGCAGGCTTGCCAAAAAATCACCAGCTCCTGGCAGTAGACTGAGTATGGGATCGAGACCAACGCGATAAGGTGTTCCTGGAATAGGGATAGCGTTATCAAGCAGATAGCTTAAACGATGCAGACGCCTTAGTGTAGAATTTTTGGCGTTAAAGGAATCGGAGGAAGGCTGGGGATAAGGATTGGACATGAGAGTTAGTTATAGCAACGGACATATCAGTTAGGACATTCTATTTTGATTCAAAGGGAGCAGGGAGCAGGGAGCAGGGAGCAGAGAGTAGGGAACAAGAAAGTGTCCTAATCATAGTGGCGACGGCTATATTATCGATTATTTAACATTGAAGTCCTCCAGTCGAGAGGAGATCACTTCCAAAAATTTTTCGACATTAAAAGGTTTAAGAATATAGTCATTAATCCCCAGTTCTCTAATTTTATGGAGATTGGTGCGGTCAGCACTAGCAGTGAGAAACATGAAGGGAATCTTAGCAGTGACTGGGTCTTGACGCAATTGCTCCAAAACACCAAAACCATCTAGTTCTGGCATCATCACATCGCAGAGAATTAAATCTGGGTGCTGTTGTTGAGCAAATAGTACACCCTGTTCACCATTATCAGCACCTACAGCCTCAAAACCTTCAATCTCAAGTAGTTCAATGAGATTATCTCTGATAAAAATTTCGTCTTCAATTACTAAAATCTTTTTCATTTGCTTGACCCTAAATATCTAGGGAAAGTATAAATTTATCTAAAAGAGGGGGGAAAGGGGGAGCATTAAAGACGCGGAGACGCTCCAGACGCGGAGACGCGGAGACTTTCATCTGAGCTTTTCAAGTCTACGAGAAGAGACTCTAGTGTTTAATCTACAATCTGTTTTCTGCATACTCAACAGGCTGGGTTGACATTTGCCACCCGAAATTCTAGCATTAAGGGACTTCCAAATAAAAAAATATCCAATTGAGCAGCGGAAGATGGGGAGATGGAGAGATAAATCTTTACGTCGTTTTTCTAAGTCAATTGGTTTGATATCAGGTTGCCTCATTGTCTAGGTTTTCAAAATTGAAGAACTGCAAATATTGAGCAAACAACTTTTCGAGGTGTAAATGAGTGGAATTCCCCTTTGTCGCATAGTAATTTCATCACCACTTCCCACCAGTGACCTAGAGTTGTTAGAAACCTCGCTGCAAATCAGTTCGATTGAAGTGCAGAAGTCACCAAGTCGGTTTATAGGTGTAGATGATCTAATGGTAGTGGCGACATTGCTGGGAGGGGTAGCAGCTACAGCAGATTTGATCGAGTGTGGTATCAAAGTGGGTAAGGCAATCAATAATTGGCGACGGCAACTGCGAGAAAAAGGTATAGAAGTAGAAGGGAGGTTAGAACATCCAAAATATCTTCCTCTAGATCTAAGTAAGGCTACTGATGAGGAGATTGAGGCGTGGTTGTCTCAAAAGTAGCTCAAAAAGTTCCCCGTAGTCCAGGGGTAGAAGAAGTAACAGAACAAGATAATACCTTCAGTAATCAAATTGTGGTCTTGTTTTCTGCCCCTCTACTCACTGAAGAATTATTACCAGTAGAGAATTTATCGATTAAGACAGAAATTGAGGCTATTTCTTCAGTGTTAGAGGAGATATCTCAACCGATAGCATTGGAAATAGTGGTGAAAGTAGCTACCTCACAGACTCTACAAGATGTCTTGTCTCATCGTGTAAAACCACTGATTATTCATTTTATTGGTCATGGGATGAGAGAGGGAGATAGCACAGCCCTAGTCTTAGAAGATGAGGAGGGAATTACTCGTTCTTTTAGTGAAGAAGAGTTGGAAATCGCCCTCTCCAATCATCAGCAAGCACCTTGTCAATTAGCCTTATTGAATGCCTGTCATTCTGAGAAGTTAGCTCAAGCTTTTGTGAAAGCCGGAGTGTCACATGTAATTGCAGTTAACGCCGAAGATAAAATTTTAGATCTGGCAGCCCGATGTTTTTCTCGCCGACTTTATCAAGCCTTATTCAATCAAGAGTTAGTGGCTGATAGTTTTTTGTTGAGTCGTAATGCCGTTAAACTTGATGATCAATTAAAAAAACTGTTTAACTCTCAGACTTTTCAACAAGGAGTTAATTTCGAGGAAGCCTTCAAATTTAAATTACTACCCCAAGCTGCCCATAAACAATCGCTAATTATAGAACCAGCCGATACTCACAGTATTATCTATCCTCAGTGGTCAAATACTAATATTCCCCGTGAAAATCCTGACTTTGTCGGACGCAAACAGGAAATACATCAGGTAATTAAAGTACTGGTAGAGTCGGATAAACGTTGTCTGGCTCTCCATGGCATGGGAGGAATCGGTAAAACTGCCTTAGCTTATACTATTGGTCAATGGTTAAATGAGCGTTCGCGCTATAAACATGGAGTGTGGTTTATTAGTTTGCGCGATACGGATTCTGTCGGAACGCTGATTACCAAAGTTAAACAAGAGCTGGAATTAAGAACTTTTGCTTTAGAAAGAGAGTTAAGAGATAGTCGATTATTTTTCATTCTCGATGATTTGGATAAATTGATTGAGAATGAATCTGATGAATTAATTGAGCTATTGAACTCACTGTTAGAACAATGTCCGAATTTAAGACTGTTGTTAACTTGCCGTGATTCTCTAGTAAGAGACCTTGTTTATTGCCATCAACAAGAAGTTTGCAGCATGGGAGCCTCGGAAACAAGACAAATATTTAGAAAATATGCTCCCTCCCAATCCCAATGGGGAAATAATCATGACTTGATGGCAGATTTTAATCTTTTAGTTAAGTTTCTTGATGGCTATCCCTTACCGATTAAACTGGCAGCATCTTATATGGTAGAAACTCAATCGACTCTGAAGATGCTGTGTGAAGACTTGGAAATTGAACCCCTGGATGTTCTGGAGACTTATTCTCCTCAACAGAGAAAAGAAAGAAGTCTGCGGATAACTTTAGAGCGTTCCTTTGAAATGTTATCGGTAGAAGCTAAAGATATATTTCCGTTGTTGGCTTTCTTTCCCAGTGGGTTAAGTCGGGACTTAGCTAGGGCAGTTTGGGGTAGAAGTGGGAATAGGGCTTTGTTGGAATTGTTTAAGTTTTCCATGGCTGAAAAATCTCTTACTGCCTCTGATTGGAGAGTAAATTTACCTGAACCGGCTCGAACTTACGCCAAAAGTAAATTGCAGCACAAAAGAGGAATTGAATATCTGGCTCCCCAGGCTTTGGATTTTTATCAGAGCAATTTCTGTGAGCAAGTACTTAAGCTTTTTGAGAATGGTGAGGCTCATCAGGGGCAGCAGTTACTTGTGCAGGAAAACTCAAATTTAATCTACTTTCTTGAATGGGGTTATGACCATGAATTGAGTTCAGACCACATTTGTCGCAGTGCGAGAATCACAGCTTCATTAACTCCTTATTGGCGTTGGCTTGAACCTAACCAAGACCCTTTGTCTAGACTGGACTTGGCTTTAGCAGCCGCCCAAAGAAATCAGGATCAAGAAGGAGAAGATTTAGTTAGAAATGTAATCGCTGCTTTGGCTTCTAGAGGAGAATTTAAAGATGTTCAATCTTTGGTACAAGAAAGTGATAAGCTAAAGTCCTTTGAATTTACAAGCATCACTGTCAATCGTCACGGTGAAGAAATCGACAGAGAACAAAAACAAGCTAAATACTTCAGAGAAATTCTCCCTGATGATGTCCCCCTTGATATGGTTTACATCCCAGGTGGTACATTCATGATGGGTTCTCCAGAAACAGAATGCTACGATAAGGAAAAACCGCAACATCTAGTCAGTGTCTCACCCTTCTTGATGGGCAAGTATCCAGTTACCCAAGCGCAATGGAAAGCGATCGCCTTTGGCGCTGAGCTTAGCTCAATCGCATCTCGTACTGATTGGAAATTCGAAAGGGGCTTTAACCCCAATCCTGCTTATTTCCAAGATAGTCAAGATAGCGATCATCATCCTGTAGAGCAAGTTTCCTGGTATGATGCGGTAGAGTTTTGCCAACGCCTATCGAGATATACAGGAGGAGAATACCGCCTGCCCAGTGAAGCTGAATGGGAATATGCTTGTCGTGCTGTTACGACGACACCATTTCACTTTGGAGAAACTATTTCTACTCAATTGGCTAACTATAATGGTAACTACACCTATGGGAAAGGTGTTAAAGGAGAATATCTCAAACAAACCACGCCAGTAGAATACTTCCAAGTGGCAAATAAATTTGGACTGTGTGAGATGCACGGAAATGTGTGGGAATGGTGTGAGGATGACTGGCATGAAAACTATGAAGGCGCACCTACCGATGGAAGTCCTTGGCTATCAGATAACAATGGTACTACAAAAGTAATACGCGGTGGTTCTTGGTGCAATCAACCGTATAGCTGTCGTTGTGCCTCTCGCGTCACCGGCAGTCCCGGCCTCGCCGACTACGACCATATCGGGCTGCGGGTTGTGTGCGTCGTTCCGAGGACGATGTAGCCCTTTGCCCTTTTTGCCCTTTTGCCCTTTCTACTTCTTTTCTTTTTGGCTCTCCCGTACATGTGGTGATAATAAAATTTTATATATTGTAGGGTGGGTTAGGCTGGGGTCATAATTTGTGAATTCTAGTATTGTTTTCCTATCAGCGCCGTAACCCACCAAAGATAATTTGTAGTCTGATCTACGATACTTTTGGACTTCATTAGTACATGTGTACGGGTGAAGTTCAGTTCTAAAGAAGATTATCGGTTATCGCGAGAAAACAGTCATACTTTGTTCCGCAATTATTTTTGCCTTCTCACACATTTATTTTCGCAGCCTTCTAATTCTGATTGGTACCTGGTTATTAGGCTGTCTGTGGGGAAAACACTACTGGAAATTCAAGAGTATTTCTGGCCCTGTAATTGCCCACTATCTTGTGGGATTTCCCTTTATTCTCCTTAACTACATGGGTGGTAATCCTAGTTGGAGTCTGTTTTAACCATCGAGACGAAGTATTTCTTCTGATTATTGACAAAAAAAAGGTAGGCAATACCCACCTTAATATAAGTAGGGTTTGCTGAATAAATCTGGTGGTAACGAGAGGGAGCTCTTAGCAGGGAGCAGGGAGTAGGCGAAAAGCCGATAGTTCTAAGCTTGATTATCTATGATCAGCTCCGAGATGTTCCTATTAAGTGCAAGGATTTTTAGCCTCCCGATGCTATAACAAAGCACTTGTAAGCGTAAAAAAAGACTCAAAACCCTTGCCTAACATACCTTTTAGATTAATTCAGCAAGCCCTAAGTATAAGCTAAAATTTTTGGTCAATCTGCCGATGTACTAACGACCAATCGCCGTTGGCATTCCCAAAATATCCTCAATTTTAGGCATTTCTTCCAGTGGAATCACACGCCCTTCATCCTCAAAACCAGCAATTTGATCAAAATTCAAATAGCGATACAAATCACCAGCAAAAGGATTAATCTTCTCAGCTACAATTGACCTATACTCTTCAACAGTTGGCATTCGACCTAACAACGCACAAACTGCAGCCAATTCAGCTGAACCGAGATAAACCTGAGCCCCCTTACCCATGCGATTATTGAAATTGCGGGTAGAGGTAGAAAACACCGTTGTGCCATCAGCTACACGCGCCTGATTACCCATACATAGGGAACATCCAGGCATTTCTGTTCTCGCGCCAGCAACACCAAATGTGCCGTATACACCCTCCTCCTTCAGCTGTTTCTCATCCATCCGCGTTGGCGGACAAATCCACAAACGCACTTTTACGGGTGGTTCGCCTTCTAAAGCTTTAGCTGCGGCGCGGTAGTGACCAATATTGGTCATACAAGAACCAATGAACACCTCATCAATCTTGTCACCTACTACCTCAGATAATAGTTTGACATTATCTGGGTCATTTGGTGCTGCCACAATTGGTTCTGTGATTTCATTCAAGTCAATCTCGATAATTTCGGCATACTCAGCATCCTTATCAGCCTCCATCAGCACTGGATTTGCCAACCATTCCTCCATCTTGGCAACGCGGCGCATAATTGTGCGCTCATCGTGGTATCCCCGCGCTACCATATTCTTCAATAACGCTACATTCGAGCGCAGATACTCCGAGATTGTCTCCACACCTAACTTAATCGTACAACCAGCACAGGAACGCTCGGCAGTAGCATCAGTCAATTCAAAGGCTTGCTCTACCTTCAAATCTGGCAAACCTTCTATTTCCATAATCCTGCCAGAGAAGACATTCTTCTTATTCTTCTTATCCACCGTCAGCAAGCCTTTCTGAATTGCTACATAGGGAATAGCATTAACGATATCCCGCAGCGTTACCCCCGGTTGCAATTCCCCCTTAAAGCGCACTAAAACAGATTCTGGCATATCCAGTGGCATCACTCCCAGCGCGGCGGCAAATGCCACTAACCCAGAACCAGCAGGGAAGGAAATCCCCAAAGGGAAGCGGGTGTGAGAGTCCCCACCAGTACCTACTGTATCGGGTAATAACATCCGGTTGAGCCAAGAGTGAATAATACCATCACCAGGACGTAGGGCAACACCACCACGAGAGGCAAAGAAATCAGGCAAGTTTTGGTGAACTTTAACATCAACAGGTTTGGGATAAGCAGCAGTGTGACAAAAACTCTGCATTACCAAATCAGCACTGAATCCTAAACAAGCTAATTCCTTTAATTCATCCCTTGTCATCGGACCAGTAGTATCTTGAGAACCGACAGTAGTCATAATTGCTTCACAGGATGTACCGGGACGAACACCTGGTAAACAACAAGCTTTGCCCACCATTTTCTGAGCTAGGGTAAAGCCTTTGCTGCTGTTATCTAGCATCTGGGGGCGAGTAAAGACGGTACTCAATTCTAATCCCAAGGCTTCGCGGGTTTTATCGGTAAGGGAGCGCCCAATCAGTAAAGGAATGCGCCCACCAGCGCGGACTTCATCGACAATAGTATCAGGTTTGAGGGTAAACTTAGAAATAACTTCCCCAGCGCTGTTAGTGATTTCTCCTCTGTAGGGATAGACCGTAATCACCATGCCCGTTTCCAGGTTGGTGACGTCACACTCGATCGGCAAAGCCCCAGAATCCTCAGCAGTGTTAAAGAATATTGGCGCGATCGCACTTCCCAAAATATATCCTCCTGCTCGCTTATTAGGCACAAAAGGAATGTCATGACCAATGTGCCAGAGCAAGGAATTAATCGCCGATTTACGGGATGAGCCAGTACCTACAACATCCCCAACATAAGCTACAGGATACCCCTTTTCCTTTAATTTAGCAATAGTTTCTAATGCTCCAGGCATCCGAGACTCCAGCATTGCCAAAGCGTGTAAAGGAATATCTGGGCGAGTGGTGGCGTGGGTTGCAGGGGACAAATCATCGGTATTCGTCTCTCCTAGCACCTTAAACACCGTTACTTTAAATTCTTCTGGTAGCTGAGGACGGGAAATGAACCATTCGGCATTTGCCCAAGCCTCGATTACCTGCTGAGCGTAGGGATTGACCTCTGCCAGGGCGAGGACATCATGAAAAGCATCAAAAACTAATAGGGTCTTGCTTAGGGCTGTAGCTGCTGTAGAAGCTAAGTTGGCATCGTCAGATTTCAGCAGACTGACCAAGGATCCGACATTGTAGCCGCCTAGCATTGTACCCAACAGAAAGACGGCATCAGTTGGGGAAATCAGGGGGCTGTTAGTTTCCCCCTTGGCAATTGCAGTTAAGAACGAGGCTTTAACATAAGCAGCTTGATCGACTCCAGGAGGTATACGGTCTTGCAGCAAGGCCATTAAAGTCTCTTCTTCCCCTGCTGGCGGTGCTTTGAGCAGTTCGCACAATTGAGAAGTCTGTTGGCTATTTAGCGGCAAAGGTAAAATTCCTAGGGCTGCTCGCTCGGCAAGGTGTTGGCGATAGGATTCAAGCATCATCAAGTCTCTCCTCTGGTAGCAGGCACACAATATTGGCAATTCTCATCAGAGTTTTTCAAGCAAGATCTTACTGGCAACACCACCTTTCCCACTGTTGTGCATGAACGCAATTAGTTAGGAAGGTAAAACATTGCCAATATTGCCATCGGACTCATAACCAAGTTGTAGTCGATCTAAGCCTTTTTTGGGTCAGGGGACATAGACTATAAGCTGTTACGCATTTAAATCATATATTTATTTGATATTAGTTAATGGGCCAAACTCTTGTGCCTTCTGCCTCCTACCTTCTGGCTCCTGCCTAGCTGTTGTGCATTAAAAATGCACAACAGCTTAAGAGTAAGTCTTCTTGCTGACGCTGTAATCCACAAAAACTATTGCCACGGAAATGCCATTTGCTCCGCTTCTAGAAGGCGCACTAACTGTTGATCTCCTCTGGCTTTTGCTACCTGCATCCGGCGTTCGAGGGTGCGGCGGATATTGGCAAGGTGAGCTATTTTAATCTGATCGAGGACTTTTTCACGCTGTTTGCGCCTAGGAGCAGCAACAGGCTTGGCAACTGACTTCGGCTGCTCGACAATCGAGCCTTGACCAGTGCAGTAAGGAACGCCACGATATTTAAGGTCATACATAGGTTCAGGTTTGGGAACCTCTAGGGGATAGTGAACTCTCCAATTTTGACCCCGGTATTTACCTCCAATCTTGCCTTGACCGACTACCAAATTCGAGGTTTCAGCTTCGTATTTAACACCCCGATAAGTAAGTTTCATTGAACTTTACCTCCTTGTTGATTTACTAGACAGAATTGGTTTGTTGTATCACCAATGCGAAACAAACCCTCTGGCTTGCTTTCTCTCAAGAAACCTAACTTGGGAGCCATGCCTGACAAAGGGTAACTTGTAAATATTTTCTGTATCTATTTTTACATTAATCTATTTTTTTCGACTGGGATGAATTATTAACAAATCAATACAATTAGGACTTATACAGATTTCATTTATGTTTGCTAAAGATGCAATAGATGTAGGTAGATTCTTTCAGTTTTCCCTATCCCCTACCTAGAAGTCAGGAGGTAAAGGAGGCTGTACCGGATTTGTCAAGTTTTATTGCTAAATCGCTAAAACTTTGTCACAGTCAACTTCTGCCTTCTGCCTTTTGCCCTCTGCCTTGGGCGTAGCGCTATACCTTTTTTTTGAGTTACGCCCCGATTTTGCAAAAAATTGCACCTAACTCGAAAAATCGACCGGAATTACCCTGTAAAAACGTCTTTTAGTTAGAAAAGAAGTAAATTATCACACTCTCAGAGACTTACCGTTTGATAGTGCAATCCTTGCAGCTTATCCAATTCCAACTCAATCGAGATTTTCTAAAAAAGTTTATGAAACATTTTGGCTTAGTAATATTCAAAAAGTTGCTGATCAACTTCCCGAAGGTTCCTGTTTTCATGAAATTATTAGGAAGGAACAGCTTAATCTAGATTTAGTTTCTTCCTTGATGTGTTCCACAGCTATCCCACACTTTTTCCCAAAACAAAATCTTTCCTACAAAGAAGGTAATCCCATCACTAATCAGGAGGGAAAAGCTTTGACACTCCCATCGCTAAAAGCGAGGGATTCTTAGGTCGTGGGGATTCCAACGAATTTACCCTCACTAAGCATCTTGAGCACCGAGTTTAACTTCGTCAATCGGTAATTAACACGCCTCGGTGCGCGCCCTACGGCTGCAAGTCCGCGTATTGCGACGACCGTAGCGGCTGCCACGTCTCTGTCTGTGGTATAGCCGCAATTGCTGCATGAGTGAACACGCTCAGCTAAAGTTTTCTTTCCCGTTTCTGCTAAACAATTGGGACAGATTTGAGAAGTCTTTCTGGCGTCTACCTTGTGAAAGAATACACCACGCTTCAAACAACATTGGGAAAGTATTTGTAGAAACTGACCCCAACCAGCATCTAAGCAATGTTTTGATAACATGCCTTTAGCTAGTCCTTTGAGGTTTAAGTCTTCTGCAAATATCATTCCTGCCTGTACACAAAGGCTATGGGCTAATTCCCAATGGTAGTTTTTGCGGATATTCCCAATTCGCTCATACAGCTTACTTGCTTTGTATTGCGCCTTCTTTTGGTTCCTGCTCCCCCGACGCTTCCTACTAACTCTCTTTTGCAGCAATTTAAGCTTGCCTTCGAGGCTTTTACTCATGTCGCGGATTGGAGAACAATTTGCCAGTTGAAGTCGCTACAAAACTTAAAATCCCTACGTCTATCCCCAACGGCTCCCCATGTGGTGTGACTTGAGGTATATCAACATCCCACTGAACCGTTAACATCACATACCAGCCGCTAGCACGCTTAACAACTTGAGCCTGTTTGATTTTGGCGTCGCTAGGGATT
>JAAHGS010000168.1 GCA_010692645.1 Symploca sp. SIO2E9 | reverse complement strand
TCCGTCGGCTGTTGAGTCGGATCGGTAGGGTCAGTCGGGTCCGTCGGCTGTTGAGTCGGATCGGTAGGGTCAGTCGGGTCCGTCGGCTGTTGAGTCGGATCGGTAGGGTCAGTCGGGTCCGTCGGCTCTATTGGATCTATTGGATCTATTGGGTCTATTAGATCTGTAGGAGCGTTTCCTTCCGTAATCAGTCCAATGTTACCCAGTTGATCCTCAACAAAAAACACGCCCTCGTTAATAACATTAGTCCCTGTTGCGATCGCACCAGCGGTACCATTCTCTTGGTTATAATCTTGTCCTACAGTAAAAGGAGTTGCATCTGTAGGATCCTCATTCCCTCCTCCATGAGTTATAGAGATCGAGCCATCACCATTAGTGGAGATACTGTTATCTGTACCATCGATAGTATCAGTAGCTCGAAAAAGTCCTGCCGTTGTAATTGCAATATCGCCGCCACCAGCATCAATGGAGGAAACTTGGATATCTTCTTGGGCGTTGATCGTAATATCCTGACCTTGGGTAATAATATTACCGTTGATTGTGGTTGACCCAGTGCTGTTTATCGGTCCTGCAGTTGTTAATTGAATGCTGTCGCTATTAAGGATAATATTGCCACCCTTCAATGTTCCCGTATCATCAGGGTTATTAGGGTCATTGGTGGGACCACCTAAAATCATGCTATTGGCAGTGATTGTAATATCCCCACTACCTTGGCTGCAGAAGCCAGGACTAATAGCACAAGAGGCAATACCGCCATTATCACCATTAACAATCGCACTAGTGTTAAAAGTACCACCACTAGTGATATTGATATTGCCAGCCCCGAGAGTACCTCTGGTGGCAATACCATCGCTGTTAATATTGCTTCCTGCCTGAAGAGTTATATTGCCACCAATACCATTGTTGCCAACGGAGAAAACATCAACCAAGTTCATGGTTCCATCTGCCAGGATTGTGATATTGCCGCCATTTAGACCTCTAGATTGTATGGCGACGCCACCGATATTATTGACAGTAATATCGCCTCCAGCGTTAATGAAGATCTGACCTCCATCAGTTGTATTATTAAATCCATTAGCGTCAATCGGACCAATCGCAATATTGCCAGGAGCCTCTAAAATTACAGAGCCACCATTTATAGCAGCAATTGTTGATGAAGTGTCGATGCTGCCTACATTGATGTTTGCAGGTGAACTTGGTCCTCCTGAAGAGGTGAAACCACCCTCAAGATTGAGAGCATTGTCCAAAGTAGCTTTACCAGCCTGCAAAATTAGAGAAGGACTAGTTGTCAACTCCTGAAAATTTGGATCCGTTGCCGGAATAGAAGCAGCCGTATCAGGACCTGTAATTGTAATATTGCCCCCAGTGATACTACCAGTAGCTTCTACCTTGAGGGCAACACCTGTGTAGCTGTTAAAAGTGACGTCTCCGTCAACACTGATAATGGGGTCATATAAACTCAAAAAATTTCCCGGTTCCCCTGATAAGTTAAGAATTGAGAAATTACCACCACTGGCAAAATGAGCATCCCCAGAAATATTGCCATCACTTACCAGACTTAGTTCGCCGCCACTTTGGAATGGTGTTTGGGGATGATTAAGTGCCAGAATATCGATCGCATTATTGCCCTGAATATAAAGACTGTCTCCTGCTTGAGCCAGAAAGGGATTGGCAACACTATCCCTTACGAAAACTGTATCCTGCGCCAGTAGTCGCAAGTCACCAGTGGTAGTCAACTGGCTCTCGATCAGAGTTAAATTCTTAGCAGCCGAGAGCAGTGCCGTTTCAGAATCTACCTGATTAGCAACAACATCGCCATTCTCAACTGTAATACCAGAACCAGTAATGACAACCTCGCCGTTGGCATTAACTTGTAAACTATTAGCATGCTCAGCATTACCCCCTGTAAGTAGTTCCGGCAAGGTGAGGGGATTGGAAAGTGCAGGAGTTTGGTTTGATGAGGGAGTAATGGGTTCTATTTCTAGATTTAGTAACAGTCCGTTTTGGCTGAGGCGTACTAAGTTGTTGCCTTCTACGGCTGCGACAGTAATTTGACCCCCTGAGGCTTCTAGTTGACCATCACTGACAACTGTACCACCTAACAAAGTGAGATTTTGCCCACTATTGACACTCAATTGCCCTGAGTTGATGATGGCACCAGGCTCAGATGTATTAAAAGCAAAAGTGTTGGGGCTTCCTACTAGCGTTGCGTAGTCATTGGCACCAATCGCATTAAACCAATTACCGTCAAAACCAATACCAGTAGCAGTGGTGGCAGTGAAGGATGCCGGTAGATTGAGCTGAGCATTAGAGCCAAATACGATGCCAGCAGGGTTGATCAACAACAGATTAGAGTTGCCGCCTGTAACCTGAAGCAAGCCATTAATTACAGAAGGGTTGCCGCCACTGACGCGAGAGAGTATATTTTGGATCTCTGGTGAACTCAAAAAGTTGGCAATCTGACCAGAGTCAATTCCAAACTCGCTAAAACTATGGAACAGATTGGCTCCATCACCTGAGAGTTCGCCTCCATTGATATCGATGCGGTTGCCATCAGGAGTAACAGACGTGCCAGTACTGCCATCTGGCGTAATCGTTTGTCCCAGCGCTGGGGCAATTGCCATCGCTCCCGATAAGGAGAAAACTGCCAGTGCCAGGCAACTTTTTCTCCCGATATTGCTTCGTCTATTGTGCGTCATCTGCTTTCTAAATATATGAGTATATGAGTTAATAACTAATGACCACTGACGACCAAAATTACCTCTTTTAGGGTCGCTTTGACTTGTAGTTACAAGTCTCACTGCTCAACCAAATCAAGCTGACCTGAGAAAAATTGTTTTCAAATAACACAGGTGTAACTAAATTTTTAGTCAAGATGACAGGTATAGCACTCTAAAATATAGGCAATCTAGCAATTTGCAACCTACAGGTTAATTCGCGAACACTCAGCAAGAGCTACAGTTACTAACAAAACCTCTCAACACAGCGGATAAAAATTTCCACTCCCATGCTTAAAGCTGTTTCATCAAAGTCAAATCGAGGATGATGATGGGGATAAGCTAAGTCTTGATCAGGGTTAGCAGAACCTAAAAAGAAGTAACATCCTGGCACAGCATTTAGGAAAAATGCCATGTCTTCACCACCCATAGTTTGGCATTCAATCACAATGCCTGCTGGAGTTTCCACAACCTCCGATGCCACTGAGCGAACGAGTTCAGCGGTCTCAGAATTATTGATCAATGGCGGATACAACTGCCAATAATCTAGCTCGTAACTAGCACCCTGAGCTTGACAAACGCCAGCGATAATTTGCTCAATTCGCTTGCCTACATACCCTTCCATTCTAGGATTAAAGTATCTAACTGTGCCAGTTAGATTAGCAGTATCAGCTATTACATTCAATGCTGTACCAGCATTGAATTCGCCCACAGTCACCACTGCTGCATCAATAGGATCAACATTGCGAGCCACAATGGTCTGCAAAGCATTGACAATTTGAGCACCAACTACGATAGAATCAACTGTCTGGTGAGGCATAGCACCATGTCCGCCCTTACCCAAAATCTGGCAGCGAAAACACTCTACTGCAGCCATTAAGGCACCACTGCGAACACCAACTGTACCTAGAGGCAGATTGTTCCAAAGATGCAGACCAATAATTGCCTCGACATCAGGATTTTTCAATACCCCCTGTTCAATCATTGGCTTTGCTCCCCCTGGACCTTCTTCAGCGGGTTGAAAGATGACCTTGACAGTTCCTCTAAAGTCTTGTCGGTGTTGACAAAGATAGTAAACTGTTCCCAGGGCGATCGCACTATGCCCATCATGACCGCAAGCGTGCATAATTCCTTCATGCTGCGATCGATAAGGCACTTGATTTTGTTCTTGAATTGGCAGGGCATCCATATCTGCACGAATCGCTAGCACTGGACCAGGGCTTTCACTAGAGATAGTAACTACAATACCAGTTTGAGCAATTCCGGCTTGATAGCGGAGTGGTATGGATTGATCTTGTGTCTGTTTAATACCCCATTGTTGTAATTTTTGGATAATAAATTGGGAAGTAAGCTCTTCTTTAAAGCCTAGTTCTGGTCGCTGATGGAGGTGTCTGCGCCACTCTACCAGCTGAGATTGTAAGGCTCTAATACTAAGTCTGATCTGAGATAGGTCAACAGAATTAGGATTGGGAAAAGTTGAAACCATCTAAATCTCCGAGGTACTGCAACCATAATATGCAGATTTGGTCGTAGGAGGATAAGTAGTCAGACATAAATTTGGGTTGCTCTATGAAATATTTTATCCAAATTACTTGGAAATATGACGTAAACAATCATCTCCCCATCCCCCATCTCCCCCTCTCCCCCTCTCCCCATCCCCGATGGGATATTTTTTTATTTGGAAGTCCCTTAGAACTTTGGTATTAATATCTCTAGCTCTAAATCAGAAGCAACTTGAGCTAGTTTAGTAAGATCCGTTGGATCTGCTAAGTGAGGTAAAATTCCCAAAACTGGGACATTAGTTAGAGACTCGATCAGTTCAATCGGTGCCAAATCATCAATTTGCTCAGTCGTACTGGGGGTAACACAATTAAGCACAATCCCTTTGAGAAGGATACCTGAGAGACGTGCTAGAGCAACATTTGCTACAGCTTGGGCGATTGCTCCTAGTTCTACTGGCACCACCAACACCGTCGGCAACCGCCAATCCCTTGCCAAATCTGCCACAGTCAGTTCAGCAGTTACAGGCGAACCTAATCCTCCCAGTGCTTCCACCAAGACTAACTGGCGTTGCTGACGCATAACCTCAAACGCCCGCCAAGCAAGCCCTAAATCAATCTGCCGCCCTTCTCGTGCTGCCGCTACTGGCGGTGCCACTGGCATGTTAAACTGCAAGGGCGTAATTTCTGTCGGGGATTGATTGAGTTCAAACAGCTGTTGGTAAAGTTCACAATCACCTATACCAGTCTGAATTGGCTTCAGAATCCCCAGGCTTTCTTGAGGGCGATAGGTTTGCCAATAGGCGGCTAAACTACAGGTTAAAACTGTTTTGCCTATCTCTGTATTGGTGCCGGTAATCAGTAAGCTCTCAGACATTTAACTTGCATCTTTGGATAGAGGGATGGGGGGATGGCTCGGGGGGATGGGGAGATGAGGGGATGGGGAGATGATTTTGATTGACCATTTGCATGCTAAACTCTTGACTCCTGATTCAGAGCCTTTCTAAATTAGACCACTGTTTGTTGGATCACTGTGGATTTTGAAGACTAATACTTATGGTAAAGTCTGTTTCCTTTTCTGTATCTTTTGAGGAGCGCACATCAATTTTATACTCGCCACTGGTTGTAGCCGTGAATCCACTTGAGACATCTCCCAATAACAGAGCATTTGGATCAATGAAACTTAAAGTCACCTTACCATTTATGACTTTTGCAGAGACCACTTGCCCCTCTTGAATATTTACTAGATAGCGCTGAATTTTCTGTGGACTGGTGCTACCGTCAAGTCGAACTCCCTCCTCACCAATAGGTTCAGGAATTTTGCTGCTCTCGAATGAAGGCTCTGGAGTCGGTGTTGGAGTCGGTGTTGGCGTCGGTGTTGGTGTTGGTGTTGGTGTTGGTGTTGGCGTCGGTGTTGGTGTTGGTGTTGGCGTCGGTGTTGGCGTCGGCGAAGGCTTGGGTTCTGGAGTCGGTGTTGGAGTCGGTGTTGGCGTCGGAGTTGGTGTTGGCGTTGGTGTTGGTGTTGGTTCTGGTGTCGGCGAAGGCTTCGGTGCTTCTGTCAAATTCAGTTCTAGTTTGTAATCGCTCTCACTCAAACCCCGGACTGGACGCAGTTGAATAATATAATCTCCATTATAGGGAAGAGTTCCTTGCCATCGCCGTACTCGACGCGCTGAGCTATCTACTGGAGTTTGATCTGGTCCAAAGACAGTCATTAAGGCCCCTTCAGGAGTAAGTACAGCTGTGAGTTTTTGGTCTTTCTGACCCTTGATAATATAGTCAAAGGTTGAGTCTGCTTTTAAATTCCCTGCTTCTGAGAATGATTCACCAGCAGACAAAGTCAGGCTCTTGCTGGCAGCAGTGGGTTCACTAGAAGTGGGCGTGGGAGTTACTTCAACTGTCTCAGTGGGCGTAGGAGTAACCGAAGCTTTCTCTATCTCTCTATTGCGATTATCGATAATTGCCGCCATGATCAACCCGACTATCAACACCAATACTGCACCAACCCCAGCAGCTGTCCAAGATAAATACCAGGGGGAGCGACTAGTAGCTTGGGGAATATTTCTTTGTGAGCGAGAAGAACTTGTCGAATCAGAACTTTGAGGTTGCTGTTGACGTCCTAGTGCCATTGTCGCAACTTCTGAGACATTGGCATCTGCTCGTCGTCGGGTAGCTGGTGTTGGCTGCAGAACCTGTAGTACTTCCGTTGCCGATTGATAGCGATCACTTGGTATGTGACTCAGCATCCGGTTTAAGATCTGAGCAAATCTGTCAGTTACATTGACCCACTGACGCCAACTCCAACTCATTGTAGTTTCATCAAACAGTTCCCCTGGATCTTTGCCTGTTAGCAGTACCACTGCTGTCACTGCCAAAGAATAGAGGTCACTACTGGGATAGGCTGTACCCTTCTGAGTTTGCTCAGTTGGGGCATAACCAATTTTCCCAACGTGAGTTGGAGGTGTGGTGGGAGCCTGAGTTTGAATACGGGTTGCCACTTCCTTGACAACGCCAAAGTCAATTAGAACTGGTAGGCTATCAATATTTCGACGAATAATGTTGTCTGGTGAAAGATCACGATGAATAATATTTTTGCTGTGAATGTAGTCTAGTACTGGTAATAACTGCTGCAATAGCTGTTGTACTTCTGCTTGTGAGAAAACTCCTTTAGAACTATCGATTGTAGGTTCTGACTGTCCTGGAGGGGAGTTCGGAAGCTGGTCTTGTGTGCCTGAAATTTGAGCTTTGCGCTCGTGCAGCAGTTCAAAATAGGTTTTACCCTCTACATAGTCTCTGACTAAAAACAGCCGCCCGTCCTGTTCAAATTCCGCAAGAAACTCTGGTATTTGTGGATGCTTAATTTGATAGAGAGTTGTTGCCTCTCTTTTAAAGAGTTCTTTTGATTTCTCAAGCACATATGCATCTGTCTGAAGAGGGGTTAGTTCCTTCAAGGTGCAAAGTTCGTTAAAGCGATTGGTATCTTCTGCTAGATAAGTCCGACCAAATCCGCCTTGACCAAGAACCCGAAGTAAGCGGTAGCGATTTTGCAGAATAGTTCCAGAGGCAATTGCTGGTACCATAAGTATTTAAAGCAGTTTTGAGCAATAAGAAGTTTAACAACAAGTTGAATTCCGCGGGCGTTGACAGTAGTCAGTCTTCATTGCCTTAGGGTATCGTAAATTAAAGTAATTAGACAATATTTGAGTCGAAGATGCATCTGAGTTAACCGTGGTTTCATTCCTGTAAACTAATTTTTTATAGACAAAATTATTAACTAAAAATATATTTTTACTAATCATTATAGTCAAAGATGATCAAAACAATGTTGTAAGCAGTTAGTTTTTAATCCGAGTGGGTAGTTCATGATTCATGGTTCATGATTGATAGTTAATGGGTCTAATGAATCATTCACAATCTAGCTTGTTTATCCCTCTCACGAGTAACTGTTAGCGCTCTGAATGAGACTAGGAAACTAGACTTTAGCTCTACTATGCTAACGAGCTTTAGCTAGGCATCTTTTAAGGGCGGTATGAACTTAATAAGTATTTTTACTATCATCAGTGTGATCCTTGTGCTTGTTGATGACAAGCGACTGATTTTCATCTTTATTTAATTCTTGCTCTAACCTAACTATTATTTTCATAAAGTTATTAGGAATATTTAGAGCTTGGAATGCTAAGATTGCGGTGATGAAATGAGCTTCGAGAGTCTGCTGTGAGCCTTTCTGGAACTTTAACGCTTCAGCCCACACTGCCGCCAATTGCGGCTAACAATCGTCTGAGACTATTTTCCGGTTCTGCTAATGTTCCACTTTCTCAAGAAGTGGCTCGCTATTTGGGCATGGACTTGGGACCAATGGTGCATAAACAGTTTGCTGATGGCGAGTTGTACGTCCAAATTCAAGAGTCGATCCGCGGCTGTGATGTTTACTTGATTCAGCCGAGTTGCCGCCCGGTAAACACCCACTTGATGGAATTACTAATTATGATTGATGCCTGCCGTCGGGCATCGGCGCGGCAAGTTACTGCAGTTCTTCCTTATTATGGTTATGCTAGAGCCGACCGTAAAACTGCTGGGCGCGAGTCAATTACTGCTAAGTTAGTGGCTAATTTGATTACCGAAGCTGGTGCCAATCGGGTTTTAGCAATGGATTTGCACTCAGCCCAAATTCAAGGCTACTTTGACATTCCCTTGGATCATGTCTATGGTTCACCAGTGTTACTCAACTATCTGGCGAGTAAGCAATTATCTGACTTAGTAGTAGTTTCACCAGATGTTGGTGGTGTTGCCAGAGCTAGAGCCTTTGCTAAAAAGCTTAATGATGCCCCACTAGCAATTATTGACAAGCGACGACAAGCTCACAATATTGCTGAAGTGATGAATGTCATTGGTGATGTTGCTGGTAAAACTGCGGTGTTAGTGGACGATATGATTGACACTGGCGGCACTATTTCTGCCGCTGCCAAGATCCTGCGCCAAGAGGGTGCTAGTCAAGTTTATGCTTGTGCCACCCATGCTGTGTTTTCGGAACCAGCAGTAGAGCGCCTCTCCAGCGGCGTGTTTGAAGAAGTGATTGTCACTAATACCATTCCAGTTCCAGAAGACAGATACTTTAAGCAGCTAAAAGTACTCTCGGTAGCTAACTTACTGGGGGAAACAATCTGGCGTATCCATGAAGATAGTTCTGTCAGCAGTATGTTTCGTTAACATTTCCACCGCGGGACACCTTGAGCATACCAAAGATGTTGGTATGAGATTGTTGCTTCATGAACTAGCTGCTTTAACGACATACCCCTCTGGCAATTTTTGATTCAAGAGGGGTTTATGAGCGAGTTTTGCTAAAAACCAGGTAAATTCCCTAGTAAATGATAGATCACGGAGTTAACAATACCAAGTGCAACTGCTCCAATCAAAGCACTCCAGATTCCCCAGCGCAATCTAAATCCTGTTACTAAATAAGCTGCTAAGCCGAAAATAATCGCGTTGACAATGATTGAAAATAAGCCGAAGGTAAGCCAAATAGCTGGTAAGGATAAGAAAGTAATAACCGGCTTCACTAGAGCATTCAAAATTCCGAAGACTGCCGCCGAAATTACTGCTTTCTGAAAACTGTCAATTTCAACACCAGTTGGCAATTTGGAAATAATGAAAAAGCTGACAGCGGTAACAAGCCAAGCAATGAGAAGAGTAACTAGATCCATATGGGTAACTCCCGAGCATTAATACTTAAACGTTACAGTGGAAAAGCTTCACATCGGCCTTCTGAAGAAATAATCTTTACCTAAAGGTTAAGTGCAACTGATTGCAGTAACAGCTTATGGAGAAGTTGATTGATAATAGTAAGTGCAATCGAGCCGAGCAAAGCACTACCAATTCCCCAACGCAGCCTAAATCCTGGTACCAGAAAAGCCGCAATGCCAAAAATGATCGCATTGAAAACAATGGTAAATAATGCAATTGCCAGCTGGTCAGATGGCAAATCTAAGGTTTTAACAAGCGGAGGCGATAGGGCATTCAAAATTCCGAAGACTGCAGCTGAAATTACCGCTTTTCCAAAATTATCAATGTCAACGCCAATAGGCAGTTTGGAAATGATAAAAAAGCTCACAGAGGTCACTAACCACAGTATGAGCAGTTCAGATAGAGTCATTACCTTTAACTCCCAATCATTACTATCTATAAATAGCCAGAGAGTCTGTACATTTCAACCAAGGGAAAACACAGCCTGGTTTGACAGGGGTGTTTTCTGTTTCCAATAACCTCTATACATTAAACCGAAATAGCATCACATCCCCCTCCTCAACAACATAATCTTTACCTTCGGAGCGTACTAAACCTTTTTCCTTGGCAGTTGTCATTGATCCAGCCTCCACTAGGGCATCATATGCTACCGTTTCTGCCCTAATAAAACCCCGCTCAAAATCGGTGTGAATTTCACCTGCTGCTTGTGGTGCCCTCATGCCAGCAATAATTGTCCAAGCGCGGGTTTCCTCAGGGCCAGTAGTCAAGAAAGTACGCAAACCCAAAAGCTCGTAAGTAGCCTTAATCAAGGATTTGAGCCCTCCTTCAGTAACACCAAGGGCCTCGAGGAAATCAGTTCGCTCCTCCTCTGGTAACTCAATAAGTTCTGACTCTACTTGGGCAGAAACAATTACCACTTGGGCTTGCTCTGTAGCCGCAACTTGCCGCACTTGTTCCACCCATTGATTGCCGGTTGCCAAGTCATCTTCAGAGACATTAGCTCCGTAGATAATTGGCTTGGCAGTGAGTAGCCCCAAATACTTAATTGATTCCGTTTCTTCTTCAGTTAAGCTAAGATTACGTGCCGATTTGCCTTCATTTAGCCAAGCACTCAATTTATCTAGCGCCCCTAATTCCAATTGAGCCTCTTTATTGGCGCGAGCTTGTTTACGGGTGCGTTCTATCCGACGCTCTACTTGTGCTAAATCAGCTAAAGCCAACTCTAAATTAATCACTTCAATATCGCGCACCGGATCAACAGAACCAGAAACATGAATAATATCATCACTATCAAAGCAGCGCACTACATGGACAATAGCATCCACTTCCCGGATGTTAGCTAAGAATTGGTTGCCCAAACCTTCTCCTTTACTGGCACCTTTAACTAAACCAGCAATATCGACAAACTCAATGCGAGTCGGCACAATTTTCTGTGAATTAGAAATTTTTGCCAGCACCTGTAGGCGCTCGTCTGGCATGGCAACGACACCAACATTCGGCTCAATCGTACAAAAGGGAAAGTTAGCAGCATCAGCCTTGGCATTAGCAACTAAGGCGTTAAATAAAGTAGACTTACCGACATTGGGCAATCCGACGATTCCGGCTCTGAGCATGATAGTTTGAAAATGAATTGCGTTGGCGATGGTTAGGAAAGTAAGTATTTTTGATTGTAGGTTGGTTCAGCAGTTGGTTGGAAAATAGGAATCGGTACCGACTATCGCTTTTTAAGGAAAACTATGCAGTCTCAGGACACAATACCTCTGTTAGACGCACTGACGACATCTGCTCATCGGTATCATGCTCCCTTCTATGCACCTGGACATAAGCGGGGGCAGGGAATCTCTCAACCACTAGCAGAGCTATTGGGGATGTCGGTTTTTCGGGCTGATTTGCCAGAATTGCCAGAGCTAGATAATTTATTTGCCCCAGCAGGGGTGATTCAGGAAGCGCAGCAACTGGCAGCAAGTGCCTTTGGGGCAGATCAAAGTTGGTTTCTAATTAATGGTTCCACCTGCGGAGTAATGGCGGCAATTTTGGCTACCTGTAGTGCGGATGACAAAATTATCCTGCCTCGTAATATTCATCAGTCAGCAATTGCAGGTTTAGTTCTATCTGGGGCAATACCAATCTTTATCAATCCTGAATACGATCCATCTAATGACCTTGCTGGCTCGGTTACACCAGCCGCAGTGGCAGCAGCCTTAGCCAAACATCCTGATACTAAAGCTGTGATGGTTGTTTATCCAACCTACCATGGCGTTTGTGGCAATCTCAAGGCGATCGCTGAGCTAGTTCATCAACACAATATCCCCTTACTGGTAGATGAAGCCCACGGAGCTCACTTAAGCTTCCATCGAGACTTACCCACCTCAGCACTCTCAGCAGGTGCCGACTTAACTATCCAATCTACCCATAAAGTGCTCGGAGCAATGACTCAGGCATCAATGCTGCACATACAAACTCAGCGGGTAGATGCTCAAAGGTTAAGTAAAGCCCTACAGCTATTGCAATCTACTAGTCCCAGTTACTTACTACTAGCTTCTCTAGACGCAGCACGTCAGCAAATGGCACTGTATGGAGAAAAATTGCTCAGTCGGACTTTGCAGCTAGCAGACGATGCCAGAGATAGAATTAATCAGATTCGGGGATTATCAATTTTAGAACTTAACCATACCCAAGGCTTCTTTGAGCTTGATCGCACCAGGCTAACAGTTAGAGTCAGTGAGTTAGGATTGAGCGGGTTTGAAGCTGATGAAATTCTCCATCAACAACTAGGTGTAACTGCTGAATTGCCAACCTCCCAACATCTAACCTTTATCCTCAGTTTGGGCAATACCCAAGCAGATATTGATAAATTGGTACAAGCATTTACTATAATTGCTAATGAACACCAACCTGCACAGCAGCCAACTGCTTGGCAGAAGCTACTCCAAAGCGGGAAAGCTCAATTTCTTGATATTCATCCTTCCTCGTTTACTCTTTACCCCTACCTCTCGCCTCGTCAAGCTTTCTTTGCCCCAACTGAAACTTTATCTGTCAACCATGCCCTAGATCACATTTGTGCTGAGTTAATCTGCCCTTACCCACCAGGCATTCCCGCCTTAATGCCTGGAGAAATAATAGCTCCAGCTGCAATTGAATACTTGCAGCAAGTTCTGGCCTTAGGTGGTAGCATTACTGGCTGTAGCGACCCCACTTTGAAAAGTATAAAAGTTGTAACTTGTTAAGCGAACAACTATCTGCTGATAACTGATAACTTGATAACTATAAGCTCATAAGTTTAATATGCCTTCCCCACTCTGGCCCTACATTACCCCTGGCATTCCAGATGATTTATTTGAGCGCTTGCCTGGTATACCCCTGAGTAAAAGAGAAATGCGTTTACTGATTATTTCTGCCCTGAGGCTGCAGCCAAACCACCTGTTGTGGGATATAGGTGCTGGCACTGGAACAATTACGGTAGAAACAGGATTACTCTGTCGACAGGGTAAAATTATTGCTGTAGAAAGGGATCAAGAAGTTGCTAACTTAATTCGGCGCAACTGCGATCGCTTTGGCGTTCACAACATTGAAGTTATTGAAGGCATTGCCCCAGAATGCCTAGAGAAACTACCACAAACACCTCAAAGAGTTTGCATTGAGGGAGGAAGGCTGATCAAGGATATTCTCACCGAAGTCTGGCGATATTTACAACCTCAAGGTCGAGTTGTGGTCACAGCCAGCAATCTAGAAAGTCTTTATAAAGTTTCAGAGGGTTTTGCCGAGTTACAAGCTCGTAACCTCGAAGTTGTTCAGTCGGCTGTTAATCGCCTAGAGACAAGGGGCAACCATCAAACTTTTGCCGCAGTTAATCCAACTTTTATCCTTAGTGGCGAAAAAATTGATTAAATTTCGGGAACTCCAGGAATTGAAACAGAGAGGGGAAAGTGTGTCGATTGTAGGAAGTATGGGGAGAGTTTGTATACAAAATTCCCCATCTCCCCATCCCCCCATCTCCCCATCCCCCCATCTCCCCATCCCCCCATCTCCCCCTCTCCCCGAGCCATCCCCCCCTCTAACTGATGGCAGTTGGCTCTGAATTCGCTAAAGTAGGCAAAAGTAAAGGATAACCTTCGATAAGATTTTTTAAATCTTCGCGTTCTACCCTATTACTTTCATCAAGGCAGTTTAATTCAACTGTCTTTCATATACAAGTGTCTTATGCCCTGGTCCCGAATTTTTAGTGGAATTATTGCACTCACCCTAGCAATGGGGATGATCATTTTTGGGGGATGGTACTTTACCCTAGGCTTCTGTGTCATCGTTTTCCTCGGTCAGCGGGAATATTTCCAGCTGGTTCAGGCAAAAGGTATGGCTCCAGCTGCCAAAACCACCCTCTTTGTCAGCCAGCTACTATTAATTACTGCTGCAATTGCGCCAACTCTAACAGATGCAGTGTTTCCCCTAGCAGGAACTTTGATTTGCTTCTACCTGCTATTCCAGCCGAAGATGGCAACAATTGCCGATATTTCCGCTTCCATTTTAGGACTACTCTACGGTGGCTATCTGCCTAGTTACTGGGTACGCTTACGAGTGGGTTTAGCTCAGACTGCATCACTGCCTCCAGATGCTACAGCTTCTGTTGTTGCCCTGCCCTTGAAGGAATATTGGCCCCACTCCTGGGCTGACTTAAGTGCCCTGCCTCAAGCTTTGAGTGCAACTTTGTTGGCTTTTAGCTGCATTTGGGCAGCAGATATTGGAGCATACTTTTTTGGTAAATTTTTTGGTCGCACCCGTCTTTCTCACATCAGCCCGAAAAAGACTGTTGAAGGGGCAATCTTTGGTATTGCTGGTAGTGTAGCTGTAGCAACAGTTGGCGCTTGGTATCTCCATTGGCATAGCTGGCAGCTAAGCGGGGTAATTTTGGGGATGCTAGTTGGTATTGCTAGCCTCCTGGGAGATTTAACCGAGTCAATGATGAAACGAGATGCTGGTGTTAAGGATTCAGGACAGTTGATTCCTGGTCATGGTGGTATTTTAGACCGCACAGACAGTTATGTCTTTACTGGTGCATTGGTTTACTATTTCGTAACTCTCCTGTTGCCGCTACTACCGCCATTTCTTTAATGAGGCTAACCAAGAGCTTCCGATACTTTTTTGCTAACGTTTGCTAACAAACACATAAGTTAAGATGTTCTCTTAACCAAGGCGTATCAACCAATGCCCGAAGGAAAATCCCACGAGCACCATTTAGATCCCGGTTCATCTTCAAC
>JAAHGS010000167.1 GCA_010692645.1 Symploca sp. SIO2E9 | reverse complement strand
TAAAGCACTCCCAGTGCCAGCCAGCATCAGAGTAAGGAGTCTCAGGGTAATATTCAAATTTGATTACAACTCCCTTATAAATAAACTCTTTCGAGTCTCTATCTTCTATCAGTTTTTGAGGATTCAAAACTATTCCTAGAGAGGTAAATATAATCAGATAATTCAAGCACAATTAGTGCTGCTACGCTTAAAGCGATCGCTCGCTCCACATAGCGTTTAGTATAGCGTGCTCTGCGGTGTCAAGTACTTACTTAAGTACTAATAAAAAACCTAATTACTAACAGTACTTGACACCCATACAAACCTTACTCGACGGAAGTTGATTGGCACGCTATCAATCAAAATCTTGGGTGTCGCTCACTGGTTGTGGGGAAGATAAGAACGAAGGAAGGAAGAGAGGACGGTAAAGGTCTGTCTGCCTTTTGTCAAGCCTATTTTTTCGTTACATGGGCTGGCGTGTGGTGCTCGCTTGTCGGGCGGGCCCCGCAATGGGCCCGCACCTCCTCACTCGCTTAGCTTAGAAGAGTTTTAGTTGTTTTTGCACCATCCAGTCTGGCATCCAGCTAGTATCAGCATATTCCTTTAAGGAAAATAGAGGGTGTATTTCAAGGTTGACACCCTGACTCCAGGCGTAGGCAATTGTTCCCCAAGTTCCGCTACCATAACCAGAAAACGCGCTTTTCGGAGTGCAACTTTCCGGGCAGAGCTTATTCGGGAAGGCGAACAGCGTCACCTCACCCAGTTTTGTGGCTGAGCGAATCATCCTTTGGCTCCGCTCCGCGAAGCCCCATTTTTTCTGAGTCTGTATCTGATGTACGGTCAGGTTTTTGTTCCAGTACTCGGCTGCACGTACTATGAAGCTATCTAGTCCCTGGGCGTCTCCTACGTGCCAGTCATTTGCTCTGGCTTGTGTCGTCAACAGTACGCAGTAGACTCTTTTCTCTTCTATTTTGGTCAGCTTTCGGGGACCAGTGAAGGCAATTTGTAAGTTCATTTTTGGTCGGTTTCTTTAAGAGTTCTCTTCTATTATACTACTGTTTACAGTAGAAAATAATGCTTGAAAAGATTGACTTGCAAGTGTTTACTGTAGTAGAATAGTAACGAAGCTAAGAGATTGCTCACTCGTCGGGGACCACCCTCGTTCCTCGGGTGACCCCACTCCTCGCTCGCGGAGCAGACTTACCCATAAGAAACAAGATCCGACCAAATCCATGCCTAGTTTAGAAGAGTTTTATCGCCTTATCGTGAGCATTGATGCGACGTCTCGACTTAACTTACCGAGACCAGAATAGATTTCAACTGTTCTACTTCTTTTGTCCATTTCTCAATTAACGCCTGGTCTGAGTGTTTTTGTTTTTTCTCCCTAGCGACAGCAGCCTCTTTTTGGACAATAGCTAGGTTGATTGCATCTAGTACTAGGGGCGAGAGCAGATTATGGTCTTGATTGAGCATCAGATTCACTGCCTCGTCACACCAGGCTTGCTTAGTTATTCCTCTTGAAGAGATATCAGCTTGTATCCTCTCACTCAATCCCCTAAGCGGTCTAAAAGCAATAGTCTGAGGATCACGAATCGGCTGTACAGTACCCGCTGAATAACGGTTCAGTCGCTTGTGTTTACTGGGATTTTTCTGACCTTTTACACCACTCATCTTACTGATTCCACAACTGTAAACTTTAAATACAATATAACATTCTTCTCTTGTAAACTATTGTCATATCTCTGTTTACTGTTGTAGAATATCTTCAGAAACCACAGGGCGATCCGACCAAGAACCCACCCTGTGGCACCTAAGAAAACTAACTCTTAAGGCACTAAGATTATGGCATTTTTTATCAGTTCAGCCCTCGCCTCACAGACTGCATCCCGCACTGCTGCTCTAGAAATCTTGCAGCAGCTGGGAAAAAGACCAGCTTCTAGTAACCCCACTCAGTTCCTCAAACACCACCAGCACACAAAGATTGAACATTGGTGGTGTGGTGTGAAAGTTTCAATTGCCCCTTTTTGGGAAACTGGAGAAACCATCATTGAGGCAACTTACCACAAAGGTATCAGCACCATTATCAGCTGGAAAAAGTTTGCCAAAAGACTTTGGGAGAAAGCCTGCTCTAAAGCCGTTGAGCTAAAAACTAGGCGCATCAGCTCAACTCTTATCAAGGTAGAAGGCAAGCAAGCTCCTGGTGGTTGGTGGACAGTGACGACTTTACCACAATCTCTTGAGTGTAACTGTCATCTCTACCGCTGTGAACATAATCGCCTCATCCGGCGCGGCGAAGCACAACCATTACTCAATGCCATATATTCTAATAGCGCCCAGATAAGAGAAGTTTTCAATGAGAGTTCTGGGCAGGTTGAGAGGTCAGTTCAAATTGTCTGCCACCACATTAAAGCTGCGATGTGGAATGAATTTGATGCTTCTAATGTGGAAGACTACCTGCTCAACTACAGAGAAATAACTAACCACTGGCAACAGCAGCACCAAACCAACTGGTCTGATCTGAGCTTTGAGGTTCCACCACCACAGCCGAAACCAGAGCTACCAGAAGGGAGCTATCTAGAGCGAACTGATGACTGGACGATGATGGAATTCTTTCTCTGGTGCTATGCCAAAAAGACTCGAATCTCTCTTGGTGATATTCCCTGGACAACTTTGTGCATCGGACGAATTGTTGAGCAAAAAAGTGGATTTTCTGCTTACAGACCTCATAGCGGAATGAGTCAAGTTTTTAGCTCTAAATATGATGCCGTTGCCTACCTAATTCGTAACGCTGGTTACACCCTCTCTCAAATAAGCGAGGCTTTCCAGCTCAAGAACGGAGGTGATACTCAGGCAATGTAGTCTCACGACCTAAGCAAGTCGTTAAAAGGCTCAACGTCCAAGCTGCTGGCTTTCAGTTTGACGACCAGAGCCAGCAGCACCACGCATAACACGAGGTAACGAACATGATTCCATACGACATTGATCAACACAACAAAGAAGTCCAAGAACAAGGACGAATTGAGTTAGAAATCGAAGGATTTACCGACGGCTCCTACGGTGACCCGCTGCAAATCAAATATAGGCACGATTTGACTTATATTGCCGCCTATGCAGCTGGGATAAGCAACTGGAAGGATGAGTTGGAACGCTGGAAGCCTCAGAACGACGAAGATTCAGAGATTGAATTTTAAACACTTGTAAACCATTACCCCCCCGGCGGTTGCCGGGGTATCCATCCTCCAAATTAAACCAATGCTTTGCACACAACCAACTAAAAAACCCTTCATTGGTGATACTCAGGCAATGTAGTCTCACGACCCAAGCAAGTCGTTAAAAGGCTCAATGCAGAAGTAGTTAATCGAGAATAAAAATGACTTTCATTTATGAAATTCCTAAGAGTCTAATCACTCACATTGACCCAGATGCACTGGTTATACCGAATAGACCTTTTCGAGTGGTGATTGATTGCAGCTCGGCTGGTAACTGGAGGAGTCCCGACGGGCAAAGTATCTATGCTAGCCCCAGGAAAGATAGCGATCAGCTTTGCTGCTAGCCCTTCGGGCTAATCGCTCTCTTGGTATTATGCCTCTGAAGCTGTCTGAGACTTTCATTGAGTGGGACCAGGAATGTTGCGATTTGTTATTTGTACCAGTTGCAGGTGATGCAGTTGGCAAAGGGGAGGAAATGAGCAAATTACCCTTCGGCTTACTCTGCGTCACTAGGCTCAAACGTAACAACTCACTCACTGGTTCTCTCGATGCCTTTGAAACTAACTGTAGCAGAATTTCTGTAACAGGAAGGCATCCTGCTACTTGGATTTGGTGGTCGCATTTTGAGCGCAAAACTGGTAATATTCCCGATGAAAAAACTGGAGAGTTAAAGCCAGCCACTTGGCATCGCCTCCACTGGGAATTAGAGGAAATTGAGACTGAGCGCCAATACAAAATGCTCGTCCAGATTGGGGAGCGGGTACAGAAAGACCCAGAATTAAAGCAGCTGCCTAACACGGCTCCTGGTAAGGTACAGCAGGCAGTACTGGCAGCGGCATCTGAACCAGAAGCGACTATTGATCCTTTTGCTGAGTGGTATTTGCCTAATAATGATCAACCTATGACCCTTGAGCAAATAGCTGAAATCTGCAACCCAGATACTATAGTAAAGCGCCAGGGGATGGAGAACTGGACGAAGGCTGAAAATATACCAGAGCTGGCATTGGCGATGGGGCTTGAAGAGGAATTTTAAGCCTAATATTGGGAGCAGTGCGCCAGCACTGCTTTCTTAACCAATTTCTGCAAGGGCTGGAGGGGCTGCCGGGTGCGGCGCGGCTTTCATGAAAGGATACCAGCTGCTGTTGTAGAAGTGCCTCACCCGTGTGTAGACCTGGAAGCCTTCCCCCACGAGTAAGTTAGCGAATACCTTTTCCACTGACAGAGGAATTTTACCAATGTTGAATCAATCAACCAAAGCAGACCTGTGCTAGAACCCCGGAAGCACCCCACTAAGAAGCATTCAAGGATGTCCGAGAATTTTCACCCGTATCTCTGTAGCGCCCCAGGACTTTGGCGATCGCCAGCAGCATCGACGATAACTGATCGGAATCCATGAACTCCACCATCTGCTCTGGAGTGATGCACCTTCCCAGGAGAAGGTTGAAAAAGTACACCTGGGCTTCCACAGGTAGGGCAACCAACAACTTCCCTAGGCTATCCGTCTGGATTGATTTCTTACCCCTCCTGAAATCACTGATTGTCTGCGGTGCCACGCCGGATCTTTCAGCCAGCCACTTGGCACTGACACCAAAGTTTTTTAGGGTGCTATCGAAAGCCTGACTGAAATTCATTAACTTTTGTGAAGTTCAATAATCATTGATTTTGAGACCGTATAATTCAATCATAATTGATTTTCTCAGTCAGGAAGATGAATGCCCCAACACCAGATTTCCAACTTGACTGAAAAAACCAGCCCCACTCGCGGCACGAACAGGACATGAATCTAATTCATACACCCATATATTATGATAAATCGAATCGACGAACCCTTTTACCCACTGACTCCTGAAACCTCACAAAAACTCAGGAGAGCCAAATTGACCGCTGCCGAGTGGCGACTATGGGCGTATCTGACAGAGCTTGACCCCTGGGGCGATCGCTACTGCGACATACCAGACACATTAACCGTCATGCAGGAAGTAGGCATCAAAAAGTCAACCTACTACACTGCAATCGCCAAGCTACAGAAGCTAGAGCTGTTTGATTTCCAAGATAAAGGCTTTGCGATCCGGAATCTCACCCGTCCAAAAAATCGGAAAGCGTTCCAAGAAACTGGAAGCGATTCCAAAAAATCGGAAATCGATTCCAAAAAATTGGAAAGCGATTCCAAAAAATCGGAAAGCGATTCCAAAAAATTGGAAAGCGATTCCAAAAAATCGGAAAGCGATTCCAAAAAATTGGAAATCGATTCCAAAAAATTGGAAAGCATTCCAAAAAATCGGAAAGCGTTCCAAAAAACTGGAAGCGATTCCAAAAAATTGGAAAACAAGCCGCCAGAACCCGCTCATAGCAATGGATCTAATTCCTCTCAGATCTATTCAGACTATTCAGACTCTAAACAGACTCTCTCAGAAGGCGAAAGAGAGAAATTTTTGAAGTTTGGATTAAAGAAAGCAGCAGAATTACCAAAGCCACCAACGTTACCCCAGAAGTGGATTGAAAGTAATTTTGACGAACTCTACAAACAGTTCTGCCAAGAGAACGGCAAGCAGACACAAGTACCAGAGTATGACTGGTCAAAACACCCACAATTCCAAAAGGCACTTGAACAGATGAGGATAGGAGTACCCAAATTCAAGAGAATTGGCTGTCCTGAAGTCCCCTCTCTTGCCGACTTGGATAAAGCTACTAGACTAGCAATGCTTGAATTTGCAACCAAACACAACTTGATTTGGGGGAGGAATTAATCGTGGATTTACCTCAACTGCCCCCAATGCCGATGCGACCTGAACATGAACCAGGCTATTCCAAAGAAATCTGGCAGCCCCAATGGCGATGCTTTTGCTGCCATGACACCGGAATCGTTGTCTCTCATCTGGCAGCAATGGTGATTAAGGGATATAATGCCAATCGTTCAAAATTCCCACTCTGCCAAAATCCAAATTGCCATGCCGAGGTCGGAATACCAGAGGAATATAACCACTGCCTCGACTTTCGGTTCAACGGGGAAATCTGCGCTGAACTCGACAAGAGAGAGCGTCAATCGTGGCAAGACTGGACCAAAGGACGGCAGCAAAGGCTATCAGAACTCAACACTAAAGTATCAGCTCTAGCTGAAGGTATGAGCCTGAGAAAACGCCAAAGAACTCCCTCTGAAGAGATTGAAGCGCAACGGAGACACCAAGAGGTATTAGATGAGTACACTCATGAATCCGTGGCGCATAGAGAGAACTTTTCTGTAGGGGCGGAAATAATAAACTAAGACAACCAATCGCTATGCTCACCCAACTTGACCTCTGCTCAGGAGTCGGTGCAGGCTTCCCGCTAGCAGGATTGCAGCTCGGAGGATTTGAACTCATTGGACTCTGTGAGCGCGATGACTACTGCCGAGACATCCTCTCAAAGCGATTTAACTCTTGCTACATTCACACAGATGTCAGAGATACTAAAGAACTCAATTCTATCAGAACAGTTTTTGGAGAAATCGACCTTATCAGCGCCTCACCGCCATGCCAGCCCTTCTCAGTTCAGGGAAAACGAAAAGGAGCAGCAGATGAGCGAGATTGTTTCAATGCAGTATGCCAAGCGATCGCTCGAATCCAACCCAAATTCTTCTGCATTGAAAACGTCCCAGGACTCCTCAACTGCCCATATTGCCCTGGAGCTACAAGAGGTTACTTCAGGCACATTCTGGGCTACCTTTCCGAGTTCGGGTACGATGCGGAATGGATTTGTGTGGGCAGTGCACACTTTGGAGCTGCCTTCATTGGAGAAAGATTACTGCTGGTTGGATCGTCCCGCCGCCTTAAGCTCAACTGGGAAAGTGCGACCCCCTGGAGTGAGCAAAGCCGAGAGCAAGTGGAGACAGCTAGGACTGATTGGAAAAGGAGAGGTGGCAAACCCGGATTTCCTAGAGAAGCTATTCGATATCCCCAAGGGATGGACATCTCCCCAGGAGTCAAGAACGGCAGTTCAACTATTAGAAGACAACGCGAGGCAATTGGAAATTCCCTGGATTGGAGAATCGCACAGCTCGCTCTGCGAAGAGTCCTCTACCTCAACAGTCTTTGCATCAATTAACAAGGAAGATCAAATGGTAGCACAATTAGATTTAACTCTCGCCCCTGGTGCTCAGGTACGGGTTCTAACGGGAAACTGCAAGGGACAAACTGGAACGGTTAGTGAGCATCAACCAAAGTCAAATTATCAAAAGTCTAGAATTCCTGTTCAGCTAGCACGAGAGCTCAAGTGGTTTAAGCAGCAGCAGCTGGAGGAAATCTCTGAAGAGACTACCCCAGTTGAGGAAGAGAACCCCAACAGTGCTGCTCTTGAAGAACCCCCTACTGAGGCACCAGAAGTAACTTATCAATGGCTCGACCCCAGCTCTATTGAGCTAGAAAATGGCACTCAGTCAAGGGTGGCGACGGATGAGAGGGCGATTGAGCGTTACGCCACCGAGATGAGGGAGGAGCGCTGGGATTATCAGCACTCGCCACCAGTAATTTTTGATGATGGAACTACCAAGCGCCCAGGGGATGGTCACCACCGCATAGCCGCAGCATTGCTTGCAGAGCAACAAATTCTTTGTGAAGTACGCAGCGGGACATTAATAGATGCCATCCGCTACAGTTGTAGCTCTAATCAGCGCCCTAGTTTGCATCGCACTAATGCTGATAAGCGCCAAGCGGTGGAGATGATGTTCCAAACTTTGATTGAGGAGTTTGGTTCACTGGAGGATATTCCCAGGAGTAAAGGCGGTAAGAAAAATGGCATAGACTGGAGTAATCGCAGAATTGCAGAGCATGTGGGAGTTGGTAAAAGTACAGTTCACAACATCTACATGGAGCTAAGGCTAATTGTCCAAATTGGACAGTTTACAGAGAGCTCACGCATTGAGGTAATCTTTACCGAAAACTTACCTGATGAAATAAAAGCCGGGGAACTTGGCACAGTCAAAGCCAAAGACAAAAAGCAAGGGCTGTGGGTGGATTGGGATAATCGAGAAACTAGCTTTATTCATCCTGACTTTGTACAGAAGACTGATAAAGCTAAGCCTGTTGAACAAGCCATTGAGAATGGTACGGGGACACAGCAGCAGGAAACTGATCCCTCGCTGAATGGAAAGGCTTCTACTCCACCAACGAGCGTTGAGCAAGAAACTCAGCAGCAGGCTGCATCAGTGGGGCTTAACGGCAAAGATAAGCAGGTGCTGCCTGATGTTAAGCACCATGAGGCACCAGAAAGTATTAGTGTTAGTGAAGAGTTTTCTACCACCCCACCAAAACCTGATTCAGCTGCTGATTTGAACTCAGACCTGAAGCATGTTGCTACAGTCGTAGTCAATAAGGCTAAGGACTTCTCTCATGCTCAAGTTCAAATGATGCTAGCAGCACTGGTGGCAGAACATGGGATAGAGGCGATCGATGAAATTCTGGATGGGTTGGAGAAGCAAAAAGCCAGTTGAACGCTCCAAAACTCTGAGGTACGTTCCCTCTTGACCAGTACACATTTTAGTTGAATTGTCAAGAGTTAAGTCCTCAACTTCATCGAATCTTCATATAAACAAGAAGATCTGGTAAAGTATGTCCCTGTGACCTAGTCTCATTTCACTTACTTAATGAGACTCAATCAAGGTGAGATATGAACAGCACTTCTGATCACAAAATCTTAGAAACCCTCTCCACCGCATCAAACCTGCGTCGGTTGGAAGTATGTCTGGAATATTGTGAACTGGCAGTGCGCCCGACTTTATCCCTTTCAGAAACCGACCGCGTGGCGGAGATACTCGAACTAGCTCAAAGTGACAATACTCTTAGCGAAATCCTCGATGAAGCTGATTTATTTATAAGCCGAAGATTCAGCTTACAAAGTGCCAAAGCTCTTTCTAACTATGGAAACCAAATTGCTAAATTAAGTGAGTACTTAGAAGTATTTTTAGCCAAAGAATCACCCCAGACAAGTAGTGCTCTACATAATCAATTTGAATTGTTTAGAGGAAGTTTTCAATGACTACTGTCCGAAAAAGTTGAGACTATCAGTAATTATTACTCAATCAGTAATTATTCCTCAGTTTGATGCCGCTAATTACTATAAAAAACCTTACGGGGAAAGGATTGGTTTTTAGGTAAACAACCATTTTGGTAAACCAAAGTCCTACCCCGTAAGGTGGGGAGATATTTCGAGTTATCTTAGATTGCCATAAAAAGCTGTGACTGATTATTTGTCAAGCTAAGTATAACTTGAGCATGATGAGACGGGGAGCAACTCAACTCCTGTTAACAGGAGATAATCCGTAGTCTTCAAGCAAGGCGTTATCGATATTAAAAAAATAGTCTTGCAAAGATTTTTTGAGGCGCTGATATCTTTTTCTCAGGGCAGCATTACTCTGCAATTCCATGCGGGACTCGATTTCGCTCCAGGATAATTCCTCTAGCACTCGTAAAACAAACACCTCAAAATCTAGAGGACTTAATCTTTGTTTAATAGCTACAAGAAGAGCTTTAACGTCTTGCTCAGATAGAAGAGCCGAATCCTCCTTAGAGGTCAACTTGTATTCTACCAAGCTGAAATCGATTTCTTTTTGCTGCTTCTTCCTTTTTTTTGAGTAATGCTCTCGCATCACATTCAAGCAGGTTGTTTTTAGCCAAGCCAGAGAATTTCCAATATCTTCTCCTGAGGAGATTTTGCTAACTCCGCGAATATATCCCTCAACAGCGATGTCGAATATATCTAGCTCATGCTCAAGTTTAAACTGCCGTCTTTTCCACTCGATAAATGCTAGCAGTCCGTATTGATCCTTTTTTTTCAAAAAATAATCAGCTACCTCTGCGTCAAATTTTTGGCGTTCAGGAGATTTGTAGGAATTCTTTGTCTTCATCTGGTGTCTATACTACGGAGAGAAAAAAAACACAACAAACAGATGCTATCCTTGTAAGTCTTCCCGCTGGACAGGAATGCTACCTTCACCCTGGTTTTCATTTCTTTGGAAGCAAATATTGCCTCTTCAAGATATAAGTGCAACTTATGCCCTAGTTTGTGACAAGCCCTGCATCTATGGAGATGACTGAGAAAAAAGTATGAACAGTTCCATATCGAGGGCTATTTGGTCACACCTTCACCCCCTGCTATGTGACATTACTCTCAAAGAGGTGGATGAGAGTAGGCAAGCTATTTGAGGGACTGAATTTCCCCTGTTTCCCCCTGTTCATTGGCGTCAGAGGGAAAGTTGGTTTCCCTTTTGTCCACGTCAGTGGTGAGCTTGATTCGCTCACGGCTGATGTCTAGGTCGAACAAATACCGACCTTCAACCATATAGAAGGCTGTGAAAGCTCCGATGCCAAATATCACTACCACACAAAGTGGCAAGGTAATTTGCCAGATGGGGAATTGGCTTTTCATAAGTATTGCTTGTCGATTATCTCGGGCAAGGTTGAGGGCGACCAAAAACCCAGAAGTGAGTAGACAGCAGGAAGTAATCACCACATCAAGCGTGAGCGTACTCAGCTAGCGGGTAGGGTAAAAAATTATTCGGAAGCTGTGGCTCGATAATTCTTGAACCTGGATTGAGGGTCGCCCTATTTATTAATGGACTCTTTGAGAAAAGCTGTGACACTGTTTATAACCCTCCACGCTTCCTGCGCCCAATCACCGAAACCGATACAAGTTCTACCACAACTCCAACTGCCCAGGCGACACATTGGATTTACCACCCTGATGGTATGCCAAGTGGCAGCTCGTACACAGAGCCACCAAATTTTCAAAGCGGTTATCTTCAGGGTTCCGGTTCCAATGATGCACTTGCAGTGTATGTACCATCCGCTGTGAACGTGACAGGTGAGGTGTCTTCTCCCCTGGCTTAATGCATTGCCAACCACACTTAGCACAACGCCAGCCTGCTGCTTCTTTGACAGCTAGGGCGATGTCTGACCAGTTATCGGGGTAGCGCTGGCGGTAATTAGGCATCGACTGTGGCGTAGAGGTCATCGTCAGCTAGTAGAAAAGCCGGACGTTCCATCAATTTAGTAATATAGGCTAAAACTTGATTATTTTCTTTGAGCATCCCTAATTTTAATGCCCACAATAACACCCCGCCCGTAACAACATCTGCGGCACTGAAGCGGTTTTCCACCAGATAATTATTATCTCTAAGAACCTCGTTAAGAGGTTCACATGCTTTGGCAAACCATTGAAGAGCCTCTGTTGACGACACTTGAGAATGCTGGGATTTGGGCAATAGCTTTTCTGGTAGATTAGGTAAAACATGAAACATGAATTGCTCTACCGGAGGCTCTAGAGTTAGAGGAGCATAAAATAACCATTGATAGTAATAGCCTCGTGCTGGTGTTAGAGGAAGTGGTGCCAATCCTTTTTCTGGGTACTTGTCAGCTAGGTAAGCACAAATTGCCGCCGACTCAAAGATAGTAACATCGTTATCGACTAGTACGGGAACTTTGCCATGGGGGTGGAGCTGACGGTACTCTGGCTGTTGAGTCATTGCCATCGTCACAGAAATTAACTCGTAAGGGATGCCCATTTCTTCGAGGAGCCACCGAGGACGTACTGCTCTAGTTGTGGGAATGTAATATAGTTTCATTCCAATATAAGGATTTAACTACTTGCGTTCAAAGGATACAACCATTTGTTATCTAGATTGTTGAGTTGTTCATATTCACCGTATCTTAGCTAAATTTTTCTCAACCATGAGTGGTGAACGGCGTCTATTCGAGACCTGCGCTCCGTCAACCTGGACGTTTAAAATAAGCAACAATCCCATACACCGCACCTTCTCCACCTCCCAAGGGAGCTGCTGCTACAAGTTCCCATCCCTTCGTTGACATATAATTCAAAAAATCCGTCCAGCTTTTGCCTGCCCACTCAACAACTTCTTCTCCTTCTATCCTCAGCCAGCGAATCTCCTGAGTCCATCCTCTGCCTTTCCAACTATAGGTAACACTACAATACTCAGATTTCATACTGCTTCACTTGAAATAATTTTCAAAATTTCAAGGTTGCCACCGCTGCATCCAAATCCTCATCCCTGACCTCAAGATATTTCTGCAGAGCAGCTAAAGTTCTATGACCTGAAATCTTCTGAATCACCTTCAACGGCACTCCTGACAAATGCATTTTCGTTAAGCAGGTGCGTCTAAAACTATGAGTAGAAACCCCTTCAATTTCTAACTCAATACATGCCGCCCTTAAAATCTTATCAGCAGAGTCAGGATGAATATGCCCAAGGCCATGACGACCAGGGAATAAATAAACCTTTTGGGAATGGTAATCTTCTAGTAGGGCTTTTAGCTCAGTACAAACGGGAATGGAGCGAGTATTAGTTTTGCCCTTAGTGCTGGCACGCCTTAGGGTCACACGGGGTCTAACCTCACGCCTAGATACTATAGACATCCTTAGTGTGGAGTGAACAAGCCTCTGCAATACGAGCGCCTGTGTAGAGACAGACACCAAATAGTGCTTTGTCCCGATTAGTTTTTAGCCCTGTGTTGAACAGCAGGGAGATTTCATCGGATGATAGAATTTTGGCTTGGTCGTGACGGTCAACTTTCATAGACACTAGTGTACACCGGGAAGCAGCACTTTTCCGGTGTAAGCAGCTATAACCCTGATGATTCCGTTGCCTCCCCCACCACAATAAATCTGACTTATCATGTCGCCACGACAGAATCAGGGTTACAGCCGTTTTTGATAAGAAAAGTTAATGATATCGCTGAGAGCGGTGATTACATTTGGGGAACTCTATCTATATACAGATAGCGATAGCGGAGATAGCACTGATGGCAGACTCACCAATGGTTGGATGTCGGGTTCCCCTGGAGTGGCAGCTCAAAGTTAGAGGCATTGCTAATGCTTCTGGCAGGAAGGAAGCGGAGGTGGTGAGGGAAGCGATCGCTAAATATCTAGGTGAGGCTAACCCCGATACTATTAAGAGTACTCTAGAACAACACGAGCAGCGGTTAGCTGAAGTGGAGCGGAAGTTGGGAGCCTTGGGGCAGTTAATTAGGTGAGCAAATGCTTAGCATAGGCATAAGATTTATAATCGAACGCCATCTAAAGCAGCGAAAGGTGGTGGCAAAGAGCAGGGGTGAGGTCACGCCTAATTCGGTGTCTTGAACTTTTCTATAATGACCAACTCGTTAACCAACCGGAAATGTGGGAAATTATCAATCAGCTCAAGGGTAAGCCAAGGCTGGTTCTATTAAAGTGTTTTCGAGATTGTCTTGAATATGTTTTATTGCAACAACAACCAAACTCATAAAATCCTAGATATTTATGAAGCTGATTGGATTGATATCTTTGCTGAAGAAAAGATTAGTACTAAAAGGCTTTTGAATAAGTTTATCTCAGGATTCCAGCTTTTATGGTACTGGTTTGATTCCAGAATCTGGGCTGTTATACCTGAAGCTCCCTCTCTTACCCTAGGAATAATTGTTTATTCGTTACTTTTAATACTTTGGTATCTGAGTATTTTAATTATGGTAATGGTAATTATGGGAGAAAACCCTAGCTTTTTTGGCTTTAATCTGGCCAGTATTTTTCCTGATTTACCAGATCTACTCAGTAAGTTTGGCAATGCTCTTGGAAGACTTAATCTCTGGATCTCAATTAGCATCATCCTCAGCTTCATTAAAATAGACAAAGTTATAGATTTAGCTCATATTGTGAAGCTTTATCTAGGAGTTAATCAAAAAAGTCTGAGCTTGAAAAGTAAAGTTAGAGAGAGAATAATTTATCTACTAGAAGATGTTTTAAAAGATTACGAAAACGTGACGGTTGTAGCCCATAGTTTTGGCGTAACCATTGCTACAGACATCTTAGCTGATTATTATTCACTTAAGCCCATCAAATATATAACACTAGGAGGACAGCTAAGAGTACTTGGTTACAAAAATCAGTGGCTGCAAAAAGAAATTAAGAAATTGATAGAAAATGATAGCCTCTTAACTTGGATAAATTACTATTCTTCTGATGACTGGCTAGGAGGAGATAGTTGGTCTAAACAAGATTTCAACAGTAAAAAATTTACCTCTAAGCCAATTGAGCTAAAATTTGACAGGTTAGAAAGATTGCTTGGAAAAACTCACCTGCACTATTTATACTACCCAATTTGGGCTGGAGCTTTAATGTAACTTTAGATTAGCTTGTAAAAATTTACTTTAATAAAAAAGCCCAGTCACATCGAGTGCAACCAGGCTAATGAGTTAAGTTAGGACTAGCACAACGAAAGTTAAAGTTTTGACTCTGTTTAAGCAGCTTCTAGGTTAACTTTGACCACTTTGTTCTTCTCTTCTTCCCTAAAAGGCAAGGTCAGATTCAAAACTCCATCTTTGTACTCTGCTGTGACCTTGGTATTTTGAATCCTTTTTGGTAAAGGAATTACTCTGTGGAACTTCCCATAGTGGAACTCAGAGCGAGTATTATCCTTATTCTCTTCTTGGCGCTCACCACTGATAGAAACGGTATCTTCTGTGACTTCCACATTCAGGTCTTTAGCTTCCATGCCTGGAACTTCCAGCTTCAAGACAATAGCTTCTTCAGTTTCCGAGAGTTCAGCTAAAGGGACTTTAGGGAAGCTGCCAAAATCTC
>JAAHGS010000166.1 GCA_010692645.1 Symploca sp. SIO2E9 | reverse complement strand
CCAAACAAGGGTTTTGAGCCTTTTTTGACCCTTTCAAGTGCTTTGTTATAGCATCCAATAGCTCAAAATCCTTGCACTTAATAGGAAAATCTCGGAGCTGATCATGGATAATCAAGCTTAGAACTATCGGCTTTTCCCTACTCCCTGCTAAGAGCTCCCTCTCCTTACAACCAGACTTATTCAGCAAACCCTAGTTAATTCTTGGTATAATTCACCTATAAAAAAGCAGGAGATATCTCCTGCCCTCTTGCTGGTTTCATGTGATTGACCAGCAGTGCCATTTATGAACTTAGATACCATGGGGAGTACATAACCAAGGTAAAAATATATCTCCCTACTCCCCACACCCTATTTCCAACTTAATGTCGGCAGGGGTAATCCGGGGGTGAGCGAAAAAAGGCGTGGGGAAATTAAGTAAGTAGACAGGTCGACGCGGAGACGCGGAGAATTCAAATCCCACGCAAAATTTTGTTCACCCGTGATCCGGTATAATCTCAACGGGGGATAACCTAACCCTATACTCCGGCTAAATGGAACGCAGCTCCCAATCCAGCTGCAATTTCCTCAGGAGATATTTTGCCATCATTGTTCATATCGAGAGCATCAAAAACCGCATCGGTTCCTGCCCATTCTTCGCGGGTGATGAAACCATCTCCATCCAAGTCATAGACTCGAAAGATGTTCTTAGCAGCATGGTTAACGGTAGCTTCTCCTTCGATGCGAGCTAGTCGCTCCTCTAAGAGCTTTTCTAGGGCAACTAATGCCTTCGAGAAGCCATTGATCCCCTCCTCTAGTTTTTGAGATGCCATGGGATCAGCAGCATGCATGCGCTCAAAGGTTTCTTTGTCCATCGACATCTTCTCGATTTCCACTGTGGCTGCCTTTTGGGCATCAAGCTTGCGGGGCAAATCCTCTTTAGTTGACTTGAGTTGAGCAAGTAAGGAGGGTGAAATAGTCAGCAAGTCACAGCCTGCCAACTCGGTAATCTCGCCAATATTACGGAAGCTTGCTCCCATAATCTCGGTTTTATAGCCAAATTTCTTGTAGTAGTTGTAAATCTTGGTTACCGACAAAACTCCTGGATCCTCAGTGGGAGGATAGCTGTCACGCCCAGTTTCCTTCTTGTACCAGTCCAAAATCCGCCCAACAAAGGGAGAGATTAAGGTTACTCCTGCTTCGGCACAAGCAACTGCCTGATGAATGCCAAATAGCAGGGTTAAGTTACAGTGAATGCCTTCTTTTTCCAAGACTTCGGCAGCACGAATTCCCTCCCAAGTGGAAGCGATTTTAATTAGTACCTGCTGGCGGGAGACTCCAGCCGCCTCATACTGGGAAATTAGGTCGTGCGCTTTGGCAATAGTTGCTTCAGTATCGTAGGATAGTCTAGCATCCACCTCTGTGGAAACTCGACCTGGAATAATATTGAGAATACGACGCCCGAAGGAAACTGCCAGTCGGTCAAATGCCAAGGAAACTACATCTGCTGCTGGGGCATTAGTTCCGGCATCTTGCCTTGCCTGTTTTAGAGTCTGATCGACAATTTCCTGGTACTGCGGCATCTGGGCAGCTGCTGTAATCAGCGAGGGATTGGTGGTAGCATCTCGTGGTGTAAATTTTTCGATCGCGTCGATGTCACCCGTATCCGCCACAACGATGGTCATTTCGCGCAGTTGTTCCAGTAAATTCTTAGCCATTGTCAGTTCCTATAATTTAGCGTCCTGTTCAAGATCAATTGCTTAAATAAGTTCAGCGCCACTCTTATGTGTGACAATAATGATCCACGATTGACCTCATCGCCAAAAATTTTGGTGAGAACGAGACCAGAAAGCAATGAGCTTCTCTGGCATCTTGTCCAATTTTTTGAGGTGTACTACTAGATTCTAATTCTGTTGCTTTCAGATTTCACCTACACAAACTTTTATTTAATACTAGGGATTTTTCACATATCTACAGTTGTTTAGGTTACGAGACCAACTCTAGGTGTTATTACTTAATAGTGTTGCTGGATTTTATCGTGATCAAAGTAATTAAATTATCTGTGGAGTTATTATTAGTTAATATGGCAATATATAAGGCTAGTTACAGAAAAATATGTAATTGGGAATACTTGAAAAGTTACTGATTTCTTTGAGCTTGTCCGGCAATAAGCCCCAGATCTTAATGTGATCACCTTCTGTGATCCCCCTCCCGTCCCCCTTAAAAATGTCCGACGGGATACCTAGGAACCAAACTAGAAAAACACACTTAAGCTGATAGAGAAGCGTGGCAGTATTTCACAAAGGCATCAAAGGTTTGCCGATCAGGCAGCGAAGGCTGCGCCCCAACTTTAGTAGTAGAAATCGCACCAGCCGCAGCTCCCCATACCACTGCTTGCTGCCACGTTAGTCCCTCTACCAAAGCTACTGCTAGAGCGCCATTAAAGGCATCTCCGGCAGCGACTGTATCAACTGACTCGACAGAGAAAGCTGGCAAGAAGAAAGTTTCCGATTCAGTAGCACACAAGACACCCTCAGCACCCAGTTTAATAATTGCCGTACTAACACCCCGTTCTCGCAATACTTTAGCTGCGTTGGCTGCCGTCTCTTGCCCATCTACAGGAAAGCCTACTAACTGAGAAGCTTCTAACTGATTAGGTGTGATTACATCCACTAGTGGGTAAAGTTCTGTGGGAATATCTTGAGCAGGTGCCGGGTCAAGAATCACAGGTATGCCAGATAACTTTGCTGCTTGAGCTGCTAAGAGTACTACTGGCAAAGGAATCTCTAACTGCATAAGCAAAGCAGCTGCCCCCGGCAGCAGACTCTTGAGGCGTTCCACATCAGCTTCGCCTAATCGCCCATTAGCACCAGCAATAATTATGATATTGTTTTCTCCAGCATCATCTACAGCAATGACAGCTACGCCAGAACTTGTTGCCTTGTCGATCACAACGCCATCGGTATGAACTCCAGCTACTTGTAGACTACTTAGTAGCTGACGTCCAAAATCATCATCGCCCAGACGCCCTACCATGTGAGTTGAGATACCCAGCCGCGCTGCTGCCACTGCTTGATTTGCCCCCTTACCGCCAGCAGCAGTAAAAAATTCATATCCTTGCAGAGTTTCACCTGCAATTGGCAACCGAGGAGTTTTGGTTACCAGATCCATGTTGATACTGCCGAAAACAATTATTGGTTTCATAAGTACCTGAACAAAAATAAAGGTTACTGGTTGAGGTAGGGTGTAAGGGGGGATGGGGGGATGGGGAGATGATTCTAATGGTCGTATTTCCAAGTAAATTGGATAATTTACTTCTTGGAGTTCCCTAAGGTAACTCCGGGCAATTTCATAATTGTTTACACTCTCACATTTATTTATGTCCGACTACTTAGTTACCTCGGCACTAGAGAAGTTAGAGAAGTTAGAGGAGTTAGCACCTCCGCCGCAGGAAGAACTCCTGTCATACAATTTCACGAAAATCCTGATACAAATTCTTTTCCTGCCTCCCTTGCTTGCCTGAATGTATCAACCTTAAAGTAAAACGGTATTAGCGAAGCTCCTCGCAGAGCGAGGTACTCCTGTTTTCTTGGTTTCAATGTGCTGGTAAAGCTGGTTCTAAACCCAACTGTTTTAGTAAGCGATCAATATCGAAATGCTCTACCATGAGCTGCTGAATACATTGCACCTTAGCAGTTTCGTGGAGACGAACTTGACCAAAGGCATGGTCGATAATCTCGACTGTCGTCAGGGTATCTAAGTCAACTGAGAGAACTGGGATTTCTAACTGTTCAGCGCGACTGAGAATCATCGGTTGCGGCTGCATGTGACCAGTGAGGATCAGACAGTGGGTTGAGGTTTCTAGGGCTGCCATCTGGATGTCGGCGCGATCGCCTCCAGTTACAACTGCCATATTGATACCATTGCGGAAATACTCTAGCGCCGAGTTCACATTCATTGCCCCAATGGTTAAGCTTTCCACCATCAAGTCCAAGCGCTCAGAACAACAAAGGACTTCTGCTTGCAGTTGATTTACTAGTGTTTGCACGCTGACACTGCGTAAGAGATTACTACTAGGGATAATTCCTAATACTGGAATCCCTTGCCGTTCCAGAAAAGGTTGAACTGTTGATTTAGTCATCGCCACCTGCTCGTCAGGAATGTCATTAATCAGCACTCCTAGTAAGCAATCCCCTAGCTGTCTTTTTGCTTCCAATAGAGTCTCCACCAGCAAAACGGAATGGAAACGAGCTACCAGTAGAACAGGAGCTTGAGCTGTCTGAGCAACTTCTTTTAATGAGAGGTCAAACAAGCTGCCCTCAAACAGGCTTCCTGGCCCCTCCAACAACATTAAATCGCAATTTGGTTGTTGGAGATAGATCTTTAGAGACTGGCGGTAATTAGTCGAGTCATCTCCTCGCAGTCGTCTTTCTATCGTCTGGGAATCCAAACAAAGTAAAGGTCCTCGCACCTGCTTTGGGGTCAAGTTGAGTACTTCTAGCATCAGCTGGACGTCTTCTTCAAGCGCTGAGAGCTGATTTGCCCTAAGACAAGACCCTAGTGGCTTACCATAGGCAATATCTAACCCTTTTGCTTGCAGCTGATGGGCAATTCCCAGGATTGTTGCTGACTTCCCGCTGTAAGCTTCTGTTGAGCCGATTAGCAAGTACTTTGCAGATTTCGTCACCCCTTCTTTCTCCTAAACGAATTGTTACTTGTGTTTACTCATCAATGCGCAGCAGCTTGCGGTAGAATGCCTGGGAGAAGTCGGTCAATCGCGAGCGCTTGAAGTTCATAATTACTTCAATTAGGTAATTAACGAACTCATAGTTTGCCATGTTAACTTCGTAACTAAGTTCGGCGTTACCATCAAACTGTAACCGACACCGGGTCAGATCAGCCGGAAGATTTGATACAAACCAGGTGGCAACGAAAGGAATGCTCTCGCCCCCTTCTATATGGCGGTTCCCTTCTAAGGAACCCTTTTGGTAGAGGCTAATTGCCAAGGGCAAAATGTTGCGCTTGGCACCTTGGTAGTAGGGCATATAGACCCCAACTGCTCCTTTGTCTGCAGGCTTAAGTTTTTCGATAGACATCGTTGAATTTTTCTCTATCTCCTCAAGTGGGTGCTACCATTTTGATGAATTTATCTAGGACTCGAATATAACTCCGACATTCATTCATGATAAAAAAACACTTGCTTTTCGGACATTAGTAGCTACGATGAATTGGGAGCATGTCAGGTTTGCAGATCAATCCTTTGCCCGCACTTCGTGCCGCTTCGCTAACATCCGCCAGCCCCTTCTGGCAACATTGGGAGAAGGGGAGCAAGCCTTCAAAGTCCCTCTCCCAGGCTTGCCAGAGGTATTTAGGGTGAGGGTGAGCGAAAAAAAGAGTGGGGGAACGAGTAAGCAGACGCCCAGACGCCCAGACGCCCAGACGCGGAGAATTGAAATTACAACCAAAATTTCGCTCACCCTAAGGGTGAGGACTTACAAAGGTGACATGCTCCCGAATGAATTCTTCCTATGACATAGCCACGGGTAGTTAAAATAAACAATCCCCATTTCAGCCTTGCTACTGTCAACAGGGCTGAAATGGGGGAGTAGTGAGTATTTATATTCAGCAGGACACCTTGAGGTGTTTGCTTTTAAGGTTGTAAGTGATTGGACTGTGGGAAAAGCCGCTTAATTACCAAGTTGACTATCCCCAGCCTAAAAGAGGCAGGGATTATCTCGTCTCTTCCATCGACAGCTTAACTGACATTGGCGGGAAGCTTTGAGGTTGTTCTTAGTAGAGTTTGTAAGCAAAATGTTGCCTCAAACCTCTGTAATTTATCTAGCTCCGGCAAGAAGACCGGAGCTTTTAGCGATGGGATGAATTGCCAGTCAGTATCTTAGAAACCATCTTGACGCTCCATAAAAATGGCTGTAAAATAGGGCATCAGGAGGTGATGCCAGTGTTTAATCTGACCTACGAATTCAAACTTAAGCCAACCAAAGCACAGATACAACACTTCGACGACTGGCTAGAACAAAACCGTCGTGTCTATAACTTTGCTCTAGCTGAGCGCAAGGACTGGTACAAGTCTCGTAGTTGTCAAATTAACGCTTGCTCACTTCGCTGTGAGTATATTATCCCAGCTGAGAGTAAGCGTCCAACCTATGTTAATCAGGCAAAAGCCTTAACTGCCTACCGAAAAACTAGTCCTAGCCTGCAAAAAGTACAATCACAAGTACTTCAACAAACGCTGATGCGCCTCGAGAAAGCTTTTGTCAGCATGTGGGAACAAGCCCATGGTTTTCCTAGGTTCAAGAAACCGGGAACTATGCGCTCATTTGTTTTCCCTCAGCTTGGGATTGACCCGATCAAAAATGGCTTGATTAAGCTACCTAAGACAGGATGGGTAAAGTTCAGGCACTCACGTCCAATACCATCAGATGCCAAAGTCAAGCAGGCTCGAATTGTCAAGCGTGCTAGTGGTTGGTATGTAATGCTAACTCTGCAATGGGATATAGATGTACCTCAAGTTATGCCTCACGGTGAGGCAATAGGAATAGATGTAGGAATTAAACACTTTGCTGCTGCTTCTAACGGTAGATTGTTTCCTAATCCAAGGCCTTTTAAAAACCTCGAAGGCAAGCTTAAATTGCTGCAGGTGAGGGTAAGTAGAAAGCGTCCAGGGAGCAGCAATCGTAAGAAAGCACAGCACAAAGTATCAAGGTTGCATGAAAGGATTAAAGACACACGCAAGCAATACCACTGGGAAATAGCCCATAATCTCTGTGATTTGGCAGGGATGGTATTTGCAGAAGACTTGAATCTCAAAGCACTAGCTAAGGGCATGTTAGCTAAGCACTGTCTAGATGCTGGTTGGGGTCAATTTTTGCAAATACTAGAGCAGTGCTGTTTCAAGCGTGGGGTCTATTTCCAAAAGGTAGACAGCAAGAAAACTTCTCAAATATGCCCCAACTGTCTAACCGAGACTGGGAAGAAAACTCTGACAGAAAGAACACACCATTGCCACCATTGCGGCTATAGCACTGATAGAGATGTGGCAGCCGCTCAAGTAGTGGCTATACGCGGGCTTGCAGCCGTAGGGCATACGGTTAAGATGCTTAGTGAGGGTAAATTCGTTGGAATCCCCGTGACCTAAGAATCCCTCGTCTCCGGCGAGGGAGTGTCAAAGATTTCCCTAATTGCTAGATCCGCGTTAGTTTTTGGAGGCTTGGACAAATCCCAAAGTCAAGCTGTCAGAAGCAAGGAAATGATTCAGATGATATGCCCGTTCCTCAGTTTTGAGGAGCATTTGTTCGTAGAGATAACGAGTAGCACGATCACCTAAGCTTTCTGCTTGTGCCGCCTGACGTCTGATCAATTTGAGCAGCGCTTGCTCTGCCTTGAGGTCATTTTCTACCATGGTGCGGCAGTTGAAGATCCCGTCTGGTTCGGGGGTAAACTCGCACAATTCGGCTAAGGCGCTGAAGCTGGCAACTGGAACACCTCCAAGCCCATCTATACGCTCTCCAATATCATGGACATGACCTTGCACTTCTGCGTAGCTGGTATTAAAAAACTCGTGCAGAGAGTAGAATTCAGCCCCTTCGACCACGAAGTGATGTTTCTGGTATTGCAAATAGAGCGCTTGAAAACTTGCCAAGGCAATATTGAGTCCCTCGCAAACTGGTGTGGTGACGCTCTTCTCCAACAATATGGCATTGTCGGAGATTGTGCCAAAACTGTGTATTAAACCCTGAGTTGCTGACATGGTTCTATTATCCTCTCATTAGGCAAGTGTTGTTGCCAATGAAAAAATTCTAACACGACCTAAAGGAAAATTTCAGCAAGCTTAAATAATAGCTTTCTCAAGGCTACTTGCTGGTTGAGATTTTTTCCTAATTGGGTATCAGAGATGGGTTAGATTATTAAATTTGTTGAGAACAATTAGCATCTATGACATATATAGAATAAACTATTTGAGTAGAGTTGACAATTAGAACAACTCTTTACCGTCAAAGTTTTCCGAAAAGCTCTGACAGGTTGTTAAACCAGCAAATTAGTGAGACACACAATCTTTTGGCACAAATGAGTCAATCTAGTTCCCAACCACAAGCAACTCAGGTGATCGAGATCACGGCTTCAGATCGATGGCAGGTATACAGACGCTTGCAAGAGTTAGATATTACCTGCAGTTATCGAACTAATCAGCCCTTGAGTTATCAAGTCAATGAAGTTACGGCAGCGATTCAAGTCTGGAGCGTTGTTAGACAGCTGAAATTGTCCCGTTGCGAGATAGCGGCTTGGCTGGAAAAGTGCTGGCAGTGTCCTTTCTCAGAGCGATAGGTCTCTATACTATAGAGCAATTAAAAGTCTGCTCATTAAAGGTATTCTAGTAACTTTCCTGTTCAGGGGGCTTTAGCTAAAGCAGTAGCTAGGGTTTTCCTAGAACTTAGGTATTATTCTCGATTATTAGGGCAATACTGACGCACCCAAGACTAGGTATTTAAAAATATAGATCCATGACCAAACCGGCGATTTTACATTTAGAGGGCATCAGCAAGCAATTTAAGCAAGCCAGTGCGCTAGCAGTTGCTAACGTTAGCTTGACGTTGCCCCAAGGGGATTTGCTGAGCTTACTCGGGCCCTCTGGCTGCGGCAAAACTACCCTGTTGCGAATTATTGCCGGCTTTGAGAGACCCCAGTCTGGAACCGTCGATTTAGCTGGCAGGCGGGTTGCTGGTTCTGGTAAGTGGGTACCCCCAGAACAACGCGATACGGGTATGGTTTTTCAGGACTATGCTCTGTTTCCTCACTTAAATGTGATCGAAAATGTTGCTTTTGGTCTCAACCATAGCCGAATCAGAAAAACTGGGGTATTAGTACAGCAACGAGCTCTCGAGGCGATTGCGCTAGTGGGATTGGCAGGCATGGAAAAACGCTATCCCCATGAACTTTCTGGGGGGCAGCAGCAGCGAGTTGCCCTCGCCCGCGCCTTGGCACCACAACCAGCATTAATTCTGTTGGATGAACCCTTGAGTAATCTCGATGTGCAAGTCAGACTGCGATTGCGACATGAAGTGAGAAGAATTCTTAAAGAAGCGGGTACATCTGCTATTTTCGTTACCCATGATCAGGAAGAAGCACTTTCTATTTCAGATCAGGTAGCTGTAATGTGCCAGGGACACTTAGAACAGTTGGGGACGCCGGAGGAAATTTACACTCATCCGGTTTCTCGCTTTGTTGCAGAATTTGTTACGCAGGCAAACTTTCTACCAGCCCGACGTCGAGGTAGTTTCTGGGAAACGGAAGTGGGTTCGTTTGAAGTCAAGACGGAGGAATTGAATGCCCCGAACTTAGGGTTGGATCAAGGGGATTTGATGCTGCGGGCAGAAAATGTGATTCTGAAACCCGATGATCAAGCGCCAGTAGTGATTAGAGACCGAAATTTCCTAGGTCGTGAATACCAATACTGCTTACAGGCACCTTCTGGCAGAAAACTACATGCTCGCACAAAACTCAGCACTCAGTTGCCAGTGGGGACACGAGTATGGGTATCTGTAGCTGAACCGTCTGTGCAAGTTTTTCCCACTGCTTCTTGAAGTGCCGGAAAGCAATATATATAGCGCTACGCGCTAGGGAACAGGGAACAGTAGTCTATCAAAGGGTTTGCTGGATTTAGAAATGTCCTAACCTAAATGCGTAGTGCTATAGCAACGGACATGTCAGTTAGGACATCCTATTTTGATTCCAAGGGAACAGGGAACTCTTAACAGGGAACAAAAAAGTGTCCTAACAGCTGTGGCGACTGCTCTACTAAGTTAGAATTGCGATGATTTTCCTGAAATTGTTATCAGCTGGCGTAGTTTTTAGTAGCACTTTAATCAAGCTACAACTACACTGATGAATTTGATTTATTTTGCCAAACTCAAGAATAAAGTTGAGCAAATATTGGTATTTTTTACTCTGATATTTTTGGGTTTTGGGTGTTCTATTCGGATAACAACAGGCAATCAGTGCAAAGAAGCTGAACAGGTTATAGCCAAAGTCCATCAACAATACGATGAGAATTTTCAGGAGTTAGTTGCAAGTCCTACAGACGGAAATATAAATAAAAGTTTCTACGATAATTTTAAACAGCGCCAAGAGGCAGAGGAGAAGGCATTCGAGATGTGTAGCAAGTCTTACTAAAGCACACTCAAGATGCTCTTGATTACTATAGCAACGGACATATCAGTTAGGACATTCTATTTTGATTCAAAGGGAGCAGGGAGTAGGGAGCAGGGAGCAGGGAGTAGGGAGTAGGGAGCAGGGAGCAGGGAGTAGGGAGTAGGGAGCAGGGAGCAGGGAGCAGGGAGCAGGGAGTAGGGAACAAGGAAGTGTCCTAATCATAGTGGCGACGGCTATATCAACAAACTGATGTTGAATCTATTGATAGAATTGAAAAAATCAAGGCATAATTGATGACAACTTGTTTTTTTATCAATTATTTGGGATTAGAAGACTGTTATGCGCGATTTGTCAATCTTTGAAATGACACTTTAATCGCTAGAGCAACTAAACCAATTGTCACAAAAGCAAAAATAAACGTTGCCAGGGTACTAACACCTACCACTAGGGTACGAACCGCAATCGCAATTTTCAGTACTGTCATGTTACTAGCAGGCGGGGGTTTACTAGCAAAGGATTGAGCAATTGAGGAGGTGAGCGAGTAAAGTGCTATCGCCAATCCTCCAGAAATCATAGCTCCTGTCAAGCAGCGCAATGGACCAGGTAGTGTGTTAGTAGCTTCCTCTGACTGGGTTTCTTGGTTAGGTGTAGGAGTAGGGTTAGTCATATCTATATTATTGGTCAAATTTTGGTAAATTTACAGGGTAAAGCTTGGCAGGTTTTATTTATTGTTCATTGTTCGTCGCAATCAACAAGTAGAATGGTGCGGATCTTCCCTTCCCACCCTACCAGGGATAGTATCTTCCGCCGATTTCTTTTGAAAAAGGTAATAATTAACTAACCCTTACTATGTCCTTAACTTGTAACTGTTAGCCTAAAAAGTTCATAGGCAGTAACACTAACATTGTTAATGGGCATCTATTTGAGCTTCCTTTGGGGAGTCATTCTTGTCGTAGGTAATTTCTTGGCAACGGTCTCGATTGCCTCAGCCGAAACAATACAACGGAATTTTATCCTCAACTCTAATGGTAATCAGTCCTTTGAAACCTTATTGAAGCAAGCAGAAAGTTTTCTTGAAAACTCCATAAATCAGGAATTTGCACAAAACCCAGACGCCAATGAAGTTTCGATCATGATTTTAGGTGAGCATAAAGGTCATATCGTCCCACTTCTGCGTGCCATAGTTTCTCGCTCTCAGTGGCAACAAGACTCTGGGAACAGTACCTGGATCAGTTATTTTAGCCGCTCAGAATTACTCTTGGGGTTCAGAGATTCTCAAGCTAATTCTCCTCAATCGATGCGTCGAGATAGTGTTGAAGATGCACTGGTAAATGATCCAGCTTTTCGTGATGACTAAGAAGTTATTGATCAAGTCAATATTAAGCCTACAGTTAGGTTGGGTTACACTAAAATCTTGCGTCTTAGCCAATAATGAGCAGCTGTGCAATGCCTGCTGTGATCAACAATCAGCTTTCAGGGAATTCCAAGAAAAAAATTATCAAATTCACTTAGAAACATGACGTAAGATTTATCTATCCATCTCCCTCTGCTTGATTAGATATTTTTTTATTTATATTTTTTTATTTAGAAGTCCCTAAGGGCTTGGTTTTTCGCAATCAAGGGGTGGTGCAAGATTTGAGGTTAGACGCACTAAAATTGAGATTGCTCAAAGCATTAACTCAAAATTTAACTTATCTTAACTTAGCAAAGGTATACTCTCCCAAAGGAGTAAAAGTTCTAATAAACCAATGGTATCCATCTACAGAGGTGGTCGTTGGGATCAAAGCAGAGATATAAGACTTTAAAGAGGTTTAATGTCAACGTTCACCCGCAGACAACTGCTTATCTTCTTTGGCAGCTCTGCTGCTGCCACAGTGCTGACTCCTCAAATGGGTCAAAAATTTATGGGAGGTAATCCCAGCGTTGCTCAGACAACGACTAGTTCGATTAATTTCACCCCCATACGTTTACCCTCTCCACTGCCTATCTACGAAACGAACAAGAGTGCCTTACCCACTGGCATCAACCAGACAGCTATATTAAGCCCCTCAGATGATACCAGGCTAGCCAGCTATACCATAATTGACGATGTTATGGTACCACCTGAGTACACAAGATATGTGATTGTCAAGTGGGGCGATCGCGTTTTCCCTAATCAGAATGATTATTTTGGCTACAACAGCGATTTCACTGCCTTTGTTCCCCGTGACGGCGACGTTGACGGCTACCTTTGGGTTAATCACGAATACGTTTCTTTCCCAATTTCTGATTTGGCTCCCGGTACTCCGGAAGATTTGATCGGGTTGGCAACAAGCTTTGAAGAAGTAATTGGATATCCTCTAGCAGCTACTCTCAACCTCGAAGTTAGAGGCGAGTTCTACTACAATGTGGGTGGTTCTATTGTCCGGATCTCTCGCTCTGGTACTGGTAGAAAATTTCAAGTTGTTGATGACCCCAATAACCGACGCATCCACGGATTATCAGGTTTAGGAATCAATGCCGAGCGTACTGACGGATTCCAAAGTATTACAGCTTGGGGTACAAGATCTCACCAAATCGGAGACCAAAATTATCTAGTTGGCACCGGTCCTGCGGCAACTGAGGTATTTCCTCTCAGTTCAGATGGTTTAGGAAACCGTATTATTGGCACTGCCTACAACTGCTCTGGTGGTGACACACCTTGGGGTACCATCCTCACTGCTGAGGAAAACTTCCAGGGGAGTGAACAATTTTTCGTTGGTGTCACAGAAGGTGTACTGCCTAATGGCACTCAGACTGAATACACTGAGGGTACTAGTGGCGCTGTCTTTGGCTTAGTGGGAGAAAAATATGGCTGGATGGTGGAGATCGATCCAGCTAACCCCGATGTTCGTTCTAAGAAACACACTGCCCTAGGTCGCTTCCGTCACGAAAATATTACTTTCCGCCTCAAAACAGGGGAACCCTTAGTGGCATACATGGGCGATGATCGAAGGGGTGGTCACACCTGGAAGTATGTCAGTAATGGATTTCTACAAGACCTCAGCAACAAGAATAATTCTGCCCTATTTGAAAACGGTACCCTCTACGTAGCCAAATACAATGCTGACGGTACTGGTGAATGGCTGCCGTTGCTATTGAGTACTTCAACTAATCCCACACCCCCTTCAGTACTGGGTTCAGTAGAAATCGCAACCCTTGGTGAAGCTCAAAGAGATGGTCGTAATCGCCTGCCCCAGCGTGCTGGTATTGGTGGTGCAACCGAGGATGGTGGTTCCTTAATTGTGGACATCACCAATGAAGCGACAATACTGCCAGATTACCAAAACAAGACACTGGCAGATTTCTATACCAGCCAAGGAGCAGTTCTAACTGATTCCTTTCTCGCTGCTAATGCCATTGGTGGCACTCCCTCTTCTCGTCCTGAAGACTTAGAAGTTCACCCCAGCACCAACGAGGTCTTTATTGCCTATACGGATCATATCGCTGGGGGAGATGGGTATCCGGATTCGCGAATTTTCCAAACTGCCAAACTCAGTGCCACTGCCAACGCCCAGCAGCCTTCGGGGGGACTTTACAAGATTATTGAAGACAGTTCCAACGGCGCAGGTACAACCTTCACCTGGACGAAATTTGTGGAAGCTGGAGAAGCTGGAGCAGATAGTGGTGCTGGTTTTGCTAATGTGGATAACTTGGCTTTTGATAACCAACGCAATATTTGGGGGGTTACAGATATGTCCACAAGTCGTCAAAACGGCTTTAGGACTGGTGCGAACCCAGGTCTCAGAAGCATTGACCACAGTGATACCGGTGCCACTGACGCTTTAGTAGGAGTTTTTGGCAATAACTGGCTGTTCTTTATTCCTACCAGTGGTCCAGGTGCTGGAGAAGTTGTACCATTTGCTTATGGTCCTCCTCGTTGCGAAATGACTGGTCCGACTTTCGTAGGTGATACACTGCTTCTAGCAGTACAGCATCCGGGTGAAAGCGTTCCCATAAATGCTGGTCAGCCGCCTCTCAACAGAGACATTGAGATGCTAAATTTAGATGGTACTCTGTTTACTCAGAACCGCACTGTTCCTTTGGGCAGTAGCTGGCCAAGTAACATATCATCTGATGATGGCGGTTCAGACAATCCTAACGGACCACCGCGTCCTTGTGTGATTGGCGTTGTGCCTAACGTCTCAAGTGGTCAGTTTGTTTAGACTTTAAGTGCTGGGGGTGCAAAGTCTTGTCCCGCTGCTGATCTGTTGTGTATCTAAATTGCGCTTTCAACTTTTCCCTCTAAGTCTCAAACAGTATGCAACAAGCTTAATCTTCTAGCAGGCTCCTAGGCCTTCTGTTTCCTATTCCCTCTTAACTTATTAAGCTGTTGTGCATTTTTAATGCACAACAGCAAAGCAGAAGGCAGGAGGCGGGAGGCAGAAGTAACAAGGATTTTAGCCATTAGGTAATATCGAATAAATATATGATTTAAATGCGTAGCAGCTTACTTATTACTTATTACTTATTACTTATTACTTATTACTTATTACTTAAATTCAGACTATTTGTAGCATTCTCTTTTCTATTTAATATCACTCTCAACTTCACCTAACCAGCTATCGCCATTACTAGCTAGAAGTTGATGTGCAGCTTCTAGCATATCTTTGGAAATGTCTTTCAGGTCTTCACGATTGTCAAGATATGCCTTCAGAGCATCCATGGGGGAAATGCTGCTGCCGACGCCAAGTTCTGGCAAGCGAGGACGTGCGAGCTTAGAAACTAATTCGGGGCGAAA
>JAAHGS010000165.1 GCA_010692645.1 Symploca sp. SIO2E9 | reverse complement strand
CACGAGATGCGACGCACTCGTGTAATCCCAAACCAGCAGCGACTGTGACAGCAGCAAGATCACGTCCTGGTTGCGCACCAGGAGCACAGACAATGCGAATCAAGGAGCGGTCAACTGCTAAATCAGGCTCGGCAACGATTTCCACTAGACAGACTCCGGGTATAACCTGTAGGAGTTTTTGTAACTCCATGACATCACCGTCTACCTCAAGTTCATAACCTGAACCCCCTGTCAATTGAGCCATCAAGCTTTCAGGACTATTGATTGCAACAATTCGACCCTGGTTGATAATTGCCACACGGCTACAAGTCATACTTACCTCAGGCAAAATGTGGGTTGAGAGAATAATTGTATGATCACCTGCTAAGCTTTTGATTAAGTTGCGGACTTCAATGATTTGCCTGGGGTCAAGTCCCACCGTTGGTTCGTCTAAAATAATTGCTGGCGGTTCATGAACGATTGCCTGAGCAATACCTACTCTCTGCCGGAAGCCTTTGGACAGTTTGCGGATTAAAACTTTGCGCTTTTGAAGTAGGTTACACCTCTCCATTGCCGATTTGACTTTAGAATTACGCTCACCGGCACTAACGCCCTTAATACGCGCTACGAAGTGCAAAAACCCCTCAACGCTCATTTCTGGATAGAGTGGTGGTGTTTCCGGTAAGTAGCCAATTCGTCCTCTTGCCGCCATTGAATTTTCATGAACATCATACTCAGCAATACGGGCAGTACCACTAGTTGCTGGTAAATATCCTGCTAAGATCCTCATGGTTGTGGTTTTTCCAGCACCATTAGGACCTAAAAATCCCAAGATTTCCCCTGCCTCAACCTTGAAGGTGACATCTTGAATCGCGGGAATAGAACCGTAGATTTTGCTAAGATGCTCGACTTCAATCATGACTGTCAGTGTTGTCAATAGAATTCATACTTTTCTAACATTTGCCTCCAATGAAGCTGCCTAACTCTAGAGTAATCAGCCTACCGCAATCTTCAGCTTATGTCTAATCAAAAATCACCAAAATCTCCTCTCAAAACGCATTTAACTCCCCAGCTCAGACAATCTATTCAACAGCTTTTAGATGACAGGTACTTGTTTCAATATTTTAATATTTTTGACTGTAGATTTAATCTAAAAAATTAACTGATTCTACAGCAAAATTAAGGTAATAATCCAGTCACCTCAATACTAAGAGTAAATTATGGTGCAAACCACTCTTTACGTTAACCCAGCAGCTGGTAATGACTCTGGTAGCGGTCACTCCAGTTCTCCATTTAAAACTCTAACCAAGGCACTCCAGAGTGTAACTGCCCCAACCACAATTCGTTTAGCACCAGGAACTTACCAGGCTGCTGGTGGAGAAAAATTTCCTCTGGTTATTCCCTCAGGGGTAATTGTAGTGGGTCAAGAAGCTAATAAGGGCAAAGGAATTGTCATTGTTGGCAGTGGAACCTATGCCAGCCCTAGTTTTGGTGATCAAAATATCACCCTCAGGCTTAATTCCTATGCCCAGTTGCGAGGTGTAACTCTCAGCAACCAGGCAAAAAATGGTACAGGTGTTTGGATCGAATCAGCTCAACCGATAATTGCTAACAATACCTTCACTCACTGCACTCGCGAGGGGGTGTTTGTCACTGGTACCGGCAAACCGATGATTCTTGACAATGTATTTATCGGTAAAGACTATGGCGGCAGCGGTATTTTCTTGGTGCGCAATGCCAAAGGAGAAGTACGACGCAATCTCTGTCAAACAAGTGGTTATGGCATTGCTGTCACTGATTGGGCTGCTCCTTTGATCTCCGACAACAAACTTGTGGGTAACAGTGCTGGTATTTCTCTTTCCCTTCAAGCAAGAGCAGTTCTACGTCGTAATCTGATTGAGAGAAATACAAATGTTGGTATGATCTTAACTGATGATGCTCAACCTGATTTTGGCAATAGCCAAGATCCAGCAGGCAACATTGTGCGTCGTAACCGTAAATTGGATTTAAAAAATGACTCGGGAACACAGTTAGTTTCAGTAGGAAATCAACTCAATCCCGCTAGGGTTTCTGGTGCAGTTAGTTTCCCCTACTCTAAAGTCCCAGCAACTTTGATCGGTCCTAATCAGTTTAGCGATCTCGGCGGTCATTGGGCAGAGGCATTTGTCCAGAAATTGGTTCAAAAGGGTTTAATTCGTGGCTTTCCCGACGGCACTTTCCGACCAGAAGATAAGCTGAATCGGGCGCAGTATGCAGCAATTATAGCTAAAAGCTTTGACTTGCCTCGACAGGTGGGTACGGGGGCTGGAGTGTTTAGTGATGTCCCTGGTGGCTTTTGGGCAGCAGAGGCAATTCGTACAGCTGCTAGCATGGGCTTTATTTCTGGATTCCCAGATCGTACCTTTCGTCCTCAGCAAAATCTAACGCGGTTGCAGGCGTTGATGTCGCTGGTAAGTGGTTTGGGGCTAAACGGGGGCAATCCTAACTTACTGCGATTTTATAGCGATCGCGCTCAAATCCCCAGCTACGCCACAGAAGCCTTGGCAACGGCTACTCAAAAAGAACTGGTGGTGAATTATCCCCAAGTTAATCAGCTCAACCCAATGCTGCCCATTACCCGTGCGGAAATAGCCTCCTTGATTTACCAAGCCTTGGTAGCTACGGAAAAAGCTGAGACAATTGCCTCTGCCTACATCGTTAAACCTGATCCTGATCTTCCCTCCTTTAGCGATATTCAGCAACATTGGGCAGCTGATTTTGTGGCTAGCTTAAGTAGCCAGGAACTAGTCAGTGGTTTTACTGATGGCAGTTTCAAGCCGGATACGCCCATGAATCGGGCACAGTATGCCGCCTTAATTGTGAAAGTATTTAACCCCAACGCTAGACGCCCTGCTAAGCAGTTTATTGATGTGCCTTCTAATTTCTGGGCCTCGACGGTAATCTCTCAAGCTTACCGTGGTGGCTTTCTCTCTGGTTTTCCTGATCAAACCTTTCGTCCTCAGCAGAGGTTGCGGCGAATTAATTTAATTACCTCTTTGGTTAGTGGACTTTCCTTACCCAGAGTAGAAAAGCAAGGTCTTACTACCAAAGAAGTCTTGGCAAAATATGAGGATCGTGATAAAATCCCCGAATATGCTCAAGCGGCTGTTGCTGCTGCGACCATTGCTGGTCTAATTGTTAGTTACCCAGAAACCAAGCTTCTGCAACCGATAAAAGAGGCTACTCGGGCTGAAGCAACAGCTTTCGTGTATCAAGCATTAGTGAACAAGGGGCATGTAAGTGCGATCGACTCAGCTTATATTGTTTCGACGACGCCAAGTTGAGTTGAGATGAGGGATAAAAGCGCAGACTCAGCAATTGCCTATGCAGTCGCATTACTCAGTCATTATGGGTTTGAACTGAGGGGCTATAGCGCCCAAGAATTAGTCAATTTATGGCTTGATAAATATCAGGCTAACTGGGTGCGTTTAGGAGTGATTGAGGCGCTTTATCAAGGACGTTACAAAGCAGTCTCTGTTGATCAAATCTTGGCTGTCTGGGCCAGGCGCGGACAGCCGATTTATCGCTTTAACCACGAGTTTGAGCGGCTGATTTCTCGCAAGCTTCCTCAAAATTTGACTCTGCTGCAAGAAGCTGTACCCGCTGATTTCACTCAGGAATGCAATTTGCTGGCACAGACTCCAGGTTCTAATGATATTACTAATGGGGAGGAGATAGTTGAGGTAACGACAGATGAGGAAATACCAACAGCTGTTGAGGAAATTACCACTGCTGAGGTAATAAAACCCCAAAATTTGGTTGAGAGTTCACTTCAATTGGCTCAACAGCTCCCAGAATCAAAGCAAGATAATAGTCCCAATCCTAATTACAACGCCAATTGGTCTCGCTGTCAAATCAGTAAACAGCCAATTGATCAATTCAGCCCGCCACCAGACTCCTCAGGCTTTTATCTTAAGCTCAAGGCAGTTGCTCAGCAGCAAAGCAGTTGACAAATTTTGAGTTCGGTGACGTACTTCTACACTTCCCTTAGGGGTAAGTGTAGGCTTCTCCTCCCTGCAAGGGGATTCGCTTTTTATTGATAATTGCGGGTATTAGAAATGCTCCCCTTCGTTACTCAAGGTTATGCTTAACAAAATATTTATGGTTGTATTGAAGAGAGTAGTGAGGTGAAATCTCTTGATGAGCTTAGCCAGTATCTGCAAAGATGAATTATTGGCAAACTATTGGCAGCGGCTCAAGTGGACGCGCTAAATAGATAATTTGCATTTACCGACGTTATTCTCAAAAATTAAGCAGACTACCTTTACGTAATTCGAGACTGCTCGAATGTAGATGATTATTGAAATTGAGATGCGAAATTGAGATGCTACCCTGATTTTAAAGCTTCACGGAGAACACTTGCGCCTACCGTGGGCTTGAGAGATACCGAATCAATGCTTACGTGTTAGTAGTGTTGTTTATTCTGTGAAGATTTGTGTGGGAGTAGATGATTGGTACTCAATGCTCGGATTGTTATAAGCCGCATATCTCGCCACCTGCAAGATGAAGAAGGCGATAATGGCAGCAATAGCAGTCGGCCAGAAGAATACCATTGCTTCTGCTTTACGTTCGGGCTGCTTAGAGAAATCCCGCTTAAAATCGCAGGCTAAGCACTCGTAAAGGTTATCACCACGCTTGACAACTGATTTTTTCCCGCAATTCGGACACTCTACTATATCTTGCATCTTGAACCCTCCTGCAAAAAAAAAATGAAACTTAACAGTCTCAAGTAGGAAGTCGCTGGTGTTGCTTAGTTGTTTGCCATGGTTTCATGACTAAGTTCCCACTATTTCAAAATCATTGATATGCTTAGGTTTTGCTAGATCAGCTTAGGATCAGTAACATACTGGGCTAATCGCTGCTCTAAAATTGATCTTGACAATTATAGAATTAGGGTGTAAAGTGCCTTCTCTTAAAGCTTCTAGGCTAGGAATCGTCAAAATTAGGCAAGCTAGAAATGAAAAGGGGTGGGGTTGGAGTATTGATCAAGACGACACCTGTTTTGTTGAAGCAAGCAAGGTTGTAGAGCCTGAGAAAAATTGGCAGTCTGGGGGACCTTATGCTGATGGTGTCTCAGAAGGAACTTGGAAAAGGTTTTTGGCAGGCAGGCAAGCTATTAGTGCTGCTGCTTTCAAAGCTTACTGCCAAATTCTGGGACTCAACTGGCAAGAGGTGGTTGATCGTCGCACTCAGCTCAACCATAATACCTCTACAGATTGGGGAGATGCAATTGATATCTCTGCTTTTTATGGTCGTAGCGCAGAACTAGAGCAGCTAGAGCGATGGATTACTAAAGACAACTGTCGCTTAGTGGCGTTGTTTGGCATGGGAGGAATTGGTAAAACAGCTCTTGCCCTGAAGCTGGCAGAGCAGGTTAAGGAGAACTTTGAGTACTTGATTTGGCGATCGCTGCGCAATGCTCCACCCTTACAAGAATTTATATCAGATATGATTGAATTTTTATCCAATGGGCAGGGCACCGATTTACCTGAAAGCTCAGATAGTGGAGTATCTAGATTGCTGGGGCATTTACGAGAACATCGCTGTTTGCTACTACTCGACGATTTCGAGACAGTTCTACGCGGCGGTGAACTAGCTGGGCAATACCGAGGAGGTTATCAGGGTTATGGGAAGCTAATCAGACGAGTTGGAGAAGAACGTCATCAAAGTTGTTTAGTGTTGACGACGCGGGAAAAACCAACAGAAGTTTCGTCTTTGGCAGGAACAACTCTACCTGTTAGAGAACTAAAACTGAGGGGATTAGGTTATGAAGATGCTAAAAGAATCTTGCAAACTAAAGGGTTCTCAAATCTAAAACGTGGCTCGGAAGAACTGATTCAACTCTACAGGGGCAACCCCTCAGCTTTAAAAATAGTTGCGAGTACAATTAAAGAGGTTTTTAATGGGGATATCTATCAATTTATAGACCAGAGTACCTTAGTGATTAATGATGTTATAATTAATCTTTTGAGTGAACAATTTCAGCGTTTGTCTGCTCTGGAAATAGAAATTATCTATTGGCTAGCCATTGAAAATTATCCTGTTCCACTACCTGAACTCAGAGCCAATATGCAGTTTTCAGGTACATCTTCATCTCAATTAATAGTTGCCTTAACATCTTTACAAAGGCGCTCATTACTTGACAAAGAGTCTATGCAAGAAGTCGAGGAGGTCGTTTTTACTTTACAGCCTGTGGTTATGAAGTATATTACTAATCAATTTATTGAGCAGGTGTGTAAAGAAATTAGAGCAGTTATTAAAACTAAGTCACTAATTAAATTAGTACTTTTAAGAAGTCATGCCTTAGTTAAGGAACAAGAAGATGATGAACTTAAAGCAATCCAAATTCGCCGGATACTAACACCGGTGATCGAAAAGCTCTATGTAAAATTAAAAAGTGCAGACCTGGTTGAACAGCTTAAGGAGGTTCTATCAATGCTAAAAGGAAAGTCACCACCAACGGTAGGATATGCCCAGATTAACATCCTTAATCTACTCAGCATGACTGAAAACCAATTACAGCAGCCATGATTTATCCAGGTAAGCTGTTGTGTATTCAAAATGCACAACAGCAAGGCAGGAGCCAGAATACACAAGAGTTTGGGCAATTAACTAATATCAGATAAATATAGCGTTTCTCGAATAACTGAGATACACCTAGTTCTGTTCTCTGCTCCCTGCTCCCTACTTCCTGCTCCCTAAAACCAAGAAATTTGTATCTCACCAATTTGAGAAGTGCTATATATGATTTAAATGCGTAACATCTTATGTTAATTCAAAACCGCTATCGGATTATTCGTAAATTAGGGAAAGGTGGATTTGGCCAAACTTTTGAGGTCGATGATGGCGGCACCCTAAAAGTTTTAAAAGTATTGAATGTGGATTCTTTCCACTCTCCAGAAAGACAAAAAAAATCAGTTGCTCTGTTTTTGCGAGAAGCAACGGTCTTGAGTAGGCTGGAACATCCAGGTATCCCGAGAGTAGAAACAGATGGATATTTCAACTACCTCGACCCTGGAGGCAAGACCATACACTGCTTACTGATGGAGAAAATTGAGGGTAAAAATCTCAAACAGTGGCTGGCAACTCCAGGCAATCAACCGATGAGTCAAGAACTAGCGATCGCTTGGTTGGAGCAATTAGCAGATATCTTAGCTCAACTTCATCAACAGGAGTTAATCCATCGGGATATCAAACCATCAAATATCATGCTCAGACCCAATGGACAGCTAGTTTTAATTGATTTTGGTGCAGTTCGAGAAGTTACAGAAACCTACTTGTATAGACAAAAAGCTAATGTTACAGGTACAGTAATTATTTCTGCTGGTTTCACCCCCCCTGAGCAAGCTGAGGGGCAAGCTGTAGCCCAGTCTGATTTCTTTGCTCTCGGGCGCACCTTTGTCTATTTATTAACAGGTAAACGCCCTATAGATTTTGAGAAAAACCCCCAAACTGGTAAATTGTATTGGCACCAGAGTGCTCCCCAGATTTCCCAGAAGTTTGCTGATTTGATTGATTACCTGATGGCACCTTTTCCAGGCAGGAGACCTCAAACCTCACAGGTAATTTTGCAATCTGTAGAGGCAATTACCTCTCCTTTAGTAACTAAATACCCTAATCCTTTAGTTGCCGACAGGAGCATGGTTCCAACTCAAGTTAATCCGAAGCAGAATCAGTTCTTGGCGTTGATTTCGGGGTTGATCCCCAAAAAAAATCAGTCCCTGTGTTGGCAAAAGGCAAAATTGCGCCGCACCTTGTCTGGACATTCAGACTCAGTTAAATCCATTGCCATTAGTCCAGATGCTTCTACTTTGGCTAGTGGCAGTTATGACAAAACTATCAAGCTCTGGGCACTGCCTACTGGAGAATTGCAGTGTACCCTTACTGGGCATACTAAACGGGTTAATTGCATTGCTATCTCTCCAGATGGTCAAACTCTGGCAAGTAGCAGTGAAGATATGACTATCAAGCTCTGGGCCTTACCCACTGGTGACTTACTGCGTACCCTAACCTTTAGAAAAGGTATAGTGCGATCGATAAACTTTAGTCCCAATGGTCAAACTCTGATTAGTAGTAGTGGTTTAGAGGTCAAATTCTGGGCTGTGCTTACTGGCAGAGCAATTGGTACCTTGGTAGGACATTCAAACTCAGCCCGCTTAGTTAGCTTCAGCCCTGATGGTAAAAGCTGTGTCATCGGCGGTTTGGATGGTACCCTTGAGCTGTGGAGTCCCCACAGTGGCAAAAAGCTGCGTCGTTTTTCAACTCCGGCTGGGGCAATTACCTCCGTTGCCTTTAGCCCTGATGGTCAAATTCTTGCCACTGGCAGTAACAGAATCATTGAAATTTGGAGTCCCCAGACAGGCAAACGGCTACACACTTTTTCGAGTCAGCAGAATGGAAGTGTTTCTGTTGCCTTTAGTCCAGATGGTCGAATTCTTGCCAGTAGCAGTGGTAGAAGCATCGATTTGTGGAATTTGCCTTCAGCTCAACAGCTATCTAGCCTTTCTCGGCATTATAAGCCAATTCAGTCTCTGGCTTTTAGTCCTAATGGGAGTATCCTGATCAGCGGTAGTGATGACAATACAATTAAGATTTGGCAGATGGTTTCCTAGAATACCGATTCAGTAATCTTAAAACTCGGTATTTTAGGGAGAGGGAGATAGGGAGATGGAAATCTATATATTTACCGTTAGCTCATAAATGTATAACTCTGAAAAATTTGCAACCACAAAGCCTGCACTGAGTGCAATTGCTCTCGGCAGTAATCTTGGTGACTCTCGTGCCATCCTAGAAGCTGCTCTCAGCAGAATTGACCAAACTCCGGGTATTACCATAAAAGCCTGCTCTAGTTGGTATAAAACTGCACCAATAGGACCGGCACAACCAGATTTTCTCAATGGCTGTGCCCTTTTGGAGGTTGAGCTAAGTGCCCATAAATTGTTAGAGACTTTGCTAGGAATTGAACAAGAGTTTGGCAGAGTAAGGTTAGAACATTGGGGTCCACGAACTCTAGACTTAGATATAATTTTATTTGATGATTTAATTTTAGAAACACCTGACCTCCAAATTCCTCATCGGCTGATGAGAGAGAGGGCCTTTGTCTTAGTGCCATTGGCCCAAATTACTCCTAATTGGGTAGAACCTGTCTCTGGATTGACAGTTTCCCAACTTGCCCAAAGGTTAGATTGCTCAGGAGTTAGTCTATAGTCAAAATCTTGAAATCACTTTCTGCTTTGATGATATCTTTTAGCTTAGAGCCTAAGCAGGTAGGAAGAAGTTCTGGCTCAACATGTAGACTAAAGTGTTTTGCAAGCTCATAGCCAGTATACCCAGACATTCCCAGATACCATACGTTTTGAAATTGACTTAACCGTTGCAAACCCAGACTACTGGAAAGTCAGAACTTATTTCTGGACGACTCCTTAATTCTCGGAGAGTGACCCAACAGGGATAAAACTCGGTTAACCCATTAAGGGAATGATATCAGCCAAACTGGATATGACTAACAAGGCGTTTTGCTTGACATCGTTTTCTGGGGGTACTTGATTGGGAACCATAATACCCATACACCCAGCAGCTATTGCAGCTCTCATACCATTATTTGAGTCTTCAAAAACTAGAGTGTTCTCTGTCTGACGATTCATTAAACGAGCAACTAAATTATAAATTTCTGGATCTGGTTTTCCTCGTTTAATGTCATCAGCAGTACAAATTACATCAAAACATTCTAAATAAGAAGTGCGGCCGAGATGATTTTTTACGTGTTTCAAAGTGGAACTTGTACCCAACGCTAAACAAACCTCTTGTTTTTTTAAATAGGAGAACAATTCTTCAAATCCTTCTCGGAATTTAACGCCTTCCTTATCTAGAGTTTCATGATATTGCTCTTCCATTTCTAGAGTAAAGTTTTCGATTGAAAACTCTTCTCCAAAAGCTTCTTTCAAAATGTGATCGCATACCGCATGAGGAAGACCCAATAGCTGTTCATACAATTCATCACTGAGAAAATACCCTAGTTTTTTTGCCGCATTTTGGTAAGCAGACTTGTACAAAGAGCCATTATCAAGTGTCAAGCCATCCATGTCAAAAATGACGCTATCAAAATATCTATCTAGGATATTCATAATTAATTCTGTGTCGATCTAGATTATTTAGTACCATCGACATAAACAACACCAATGAGAGTATGACCTACTCCTAAACCTGGCTGCATGGTTGACTCTAAGCGATGCAAGTACTCTGCTAAAGTTGGTTCAAGAATATCAGTACGAAAATTTTGTTCGCAGTAACTTTCTTGAAGCGTTGATAATTGGTGTTTCAACCCTGCTACTGATTCGGGTAATGGAATATTGTTATTGGGAATATTAAGATTTTCTCCACAAAATTCTGCCGCTTCTATCACCAATTGATTCCATATATGAGAAAATCTATCAAAGAATTCTTTAACAGGAGATGGTGCTTGTGCTGATGGAGACTGAAATAGCAATTCTCTAAAATCTGTGGTACGACCGGACTCGTACAGGGAATTTATTATTTCCCTATAGGGAGGGATAGCAGAATTATATTCTCGGGTTGATGTATGTCGTCCAACCATTACGGAACGGTCAAAAAACTCAATATCTTGAATTTGACAATTTTCTTGTTTAGAGGTTCGATCAATCATTGACTTTAAGTCATGAGCATAGTAACAGCTCATCATCATATCTTCTTGCTCTTGAACATCAGCTAAAAAGCTCATTCGATAAGACCAACGAGAATGTTCCCATTGGGATACCCATTCTATTGAGTATCTTCCTAATACATCAATAACTACTAAAGATTGGGTTTTGTTTTTCTTAATTGCTCTGAAGATGTGTCCTAAAGCATCTTGAGTTTCTTCCTTTGTTAGATGAGAATAGGGTACACCACAGGATAAATAAATTTCTGTTGGATTACCTGGGATTTCAAACCTAATATCAGCTTCTTGAAAATTTATATTTTTGTTATCTTTCCATTTTTGTCTCGCTACTTTAACCATTTCTGAACTATTATCCAAACCCAGATAAAAAAGTTCTTTTGTCTGAAACTCTAGAGAATTTAAAGCATTCTGAACTAAGACAAATCCTTCACCAATTCCACATCCGAAATCCATAACTCGCAGTGATTTCGGTGAATATTTTTCTTCTAATTTATTTATTGCATTTTTAATTACTGTCAGAGAAAAAGGATTCTCCCACTTTGTTTTAACGCTATCTTTTCTGTGGGGAGATAGGTAATGATTTACAGCAGTTTTGTAGTGGTCTTTATTTTCTAACTGTAGAAAATTTAAAGTTGATGTCATTGTTTTTAGATAATATATTTACTTATCGATAACACTTTAGAACAGACTAAAAGTATCTAAAACTCCTTGAACTTTAGATACTTCATGAGTTCTAAGCAGGTCGCTTTTTCCTAATATTGCCAGAACTGCGGTGAAAGCTTGAGAACTTCTAAACTCCTCTGCAAAACATTCCAGCGAAGTGGGAACTATATTACAAACTGGAAAACCTAACTTTCTCAACCGAAAAGAATTTAAAAGGGTTTGTATTTGATATTTAATCCGTATGGATTTTTGTTTAGAATCAAAATTTGTATAGGCAAAACCCATTCCGGGGTCAATAAAAATCCTTTTGACCCCAAGCTTAGTTGCTGTTTCTATCTCTTGGGCAAAATAATCATATACAAAGTCTACTGGATCGTCAGTCAATTTATATTCACCTATTTCTCTAGGGTTTTTACCCTGTAGATAACAAATAATAATTCCTGCATCAAACTCAGATACAGCTTGGTAAATTTCCCGACTATTTTCTCCTCCAGTTAAGTTTATGACATTTGCACCAGCCTCTAAACAAGCTCTGGCGACTTCAGGATAATATGTTTCGATTGAAGTCAATACATTTTCTTGACTTAAAGCTTTAATTACGGGTATGGCTTGACTTTTTTGTTTAAAATCCTCCACTCTTGCTGCTGTAACTCCAGTAGATTCACTACCTATGTCTACTATATCAGCACCTTGCGCTGTTAAAACTTTTCCCCTACGAATTGCTTGTTCGGGAGTATAACAAATACTATTTTTATACCATGAATCGGTGGAAAGATTAATAACTCCTAAAACTGCCGGTCTAGAATTAAAATTAAGAGGCTTATTCCCAATACTGAATTCTTGAACTTTTACATCATAATCATTTTGATATTTTTCATAAATTTCATATAAATATTTTAGAGTAAGCATATTTCAATTACCGATTGCTGTTAATAATAACGTTGTCAATTTAAACAAAACTATTAGAAAATAAGACAAAATTTATAACTTCCAGCCTCCCGATACTTCCAAAACTTGTCCCGTAATGTAATTTGCTTCGGGATTGATAAAAAACCAAACAGCATTGTTCAGTTCTTTTAAAGTTGCGGGTCTTTCTATGGGTAAAGCAGGTACTACTTCATCTAAACCAATAGAATTTTCCGCTACTCCTGGTGAAATAACATTGGCAGTTATATTATCTTTAACTACCTCTTGAGCTATAGACTTTGTGTAGATTATGATGCCAGTTTTGGCAATAATATAGGGTGTATCTTTTTGACGTGCCGTTACATGATGAGCGCTAGCACAAGCGAAATTGATAATACGTCCCCACTTAGCTGCTTTCAGATGGGGAAGTGCTGCTTGAGTAACGTAGAAAGTACAATTTAGATTGGAATCTAGAATCTCAAGCCATTCTTCTGCTGATGTTTTGCTAGTTAGTTTATAGAGAAAATTACCCACAACATTAACCACAACAGACAAACCCCCCAGTTCCTCAACAGCTTGTTCTACAAGGGATTCTGCTTGTTCTGGTTTTGTGACATCTGCTTGAAGCGCGATCGCTTGGACTTGGTGAGTAGCAATCGCTTCTTGACAAGCTTGTTCAGCTGCTTTTTCACTGCGGTTATAGTGAAATGCTATATCAAATCCCTTACTGGCTAAGTCAAAGGCAATCGCACGCCCAATTCCTAACGCTGATCCGGTTACTAGTGCTTTTTTGAGCATTATTTTTAAGCTTCATTCGTGGATTACGAACTATCAAGTTCAGTTAAACTTGTGTTTGCAGATAGTCCTCAATCAACACGCGGGTATAAGAATTGAGGGGATACTCTATTGCCCTTTGGGGAGTAACCCATGCCCATTCCTCAATTTCTTCATTAGGTATGATCGTTTCATTAGCAGAAAATGCATAGTAATTGACCATGACAAAGTGAGCTTTGCGCACAAATTGTGAGTCCAGCACCGCTTCTTGTAGCAATCCAAAACGTATTTGGGTTAAGTCTAGACCAACTTCTTCTTGAAACTCTCTTAGAAGTGCAGATTCTAACCTTTCACCCCATTCTACTTTACCTCCTGGAACCCCCCATGCACCCTGCCACTTAGTGGTTTTGACAATTAAGACTCGTCCACTAGGATTAACGACAAGTGCTCCTACGGTAGTCAAGGGGAACTGGTTTTGCACAGATACTTGTCCAATTGTGGTTTGATTTTCCATCACTCCCTTGATTACATAACCCTGCTTGAAATAGGTTAACCTAGTTTTAGGCTTTTTGACAAAGATAAATTTCTTCCTCTTGATTTGCTGCTTCCCAGTAGTTCAAAATATTAATACTATTGATTAATTTGCCTTAAAGAGAAATTCTCTAAATAATCTTGATCAACTTGGTCTGGAAATTGACTAGGATGTACATACACTCTTTCAAATCTGTGAAGCATAGTATTTCTCTGATACCAACTCAATTACCAGTGGCATTTGGACTCAATCTCTGGCTAACCACATTTTCTCACCTTTCTGTGTGTTTATAGCAGTTTTCACTTGGATAAAGTACAACGTTCTTAGTGATTAGACAAGGGAATTATATAAGGGTAGCCCAAAATAATAAATTCCCTTTGTCTTCCCCTATCTCTTTCCTCCTTGAACACAATAACAACTTTTCACTTTACTTCGTCGGGACTTTAGCAGCAGTACCCTCTGCTTTATTCACTGACTTTGTAATACCCATGCGAATCTCTGAAAACATAGAAGCCTGGGTAAAGCCGCCCAACTGTTTCACGAGACTGGTGCGCAGTCGCAAGTTAGGACTAGCAAACCAGAGCCGTTCCTCAGAATAAATTTTTTCGTTTTCTATAATCATGGTTAGGGAATCGTCATCAGCCATGATATAACGACCAGGAAGGGGAGTTTTTTCCGAGTCACCTATTTGTTGCAAAATCTTACCTTCTTTGGGTCTCTCCAATTCAGGAACAAGTACAATAACAGTTGAACCAGTTTGCTTTTGTGTATTCCCTTTAATTGTTCCTTCCCAGTTAACTCTCAACCCACACAGAGCAGTAACAGGCTCAAGGTTGTACCCTTGGCAAAGTTGAATCACCTCTGGGTCACTAGCTAAGAGTAATTCCATAACCAGATTTGATTGACCACTTTCAGTAGGCTGGGTACTGAGATAGTGATTGCTACGTTGGGAAAACCATTTGCCAGCACTTTGCTCAACAAACTCTTTAACATCCATGAAGTAAGTGATTTGGCTTGAAAAATTTGTAATCTTATATTATATCCCTAATACCAAGTTGCCAATGACAGCAGAAAAAATAAGGAGCCTGAGAGTCACAATACTTAGCTCCCGCTAGTTAAACATTCTTGAGTGGAGACATTCAGATGGGGATTCAAACCCCAACTGCTCCTTTATAGGGCAACAGTCTTGGTAAGTTTAAGATTCACTATGAACTACCCCGCCTCATAGGAGCATGGGGTTTCTTGCAACCCCATGCTCCGGATAGGACTTACTGAGTTTTGGTTGAGTCGATGGGAAGTATTATCCTCCGCACCTCTGAGTTAGATCCGGACGTGCGCCTTTCGGAGCATCCGGCTCCCGACATTCTTAGCCGTAGCTTTGCCCCTATGGTGTAATTGGTGG